>JBCDBL010000015.1:0-40102 GCA_039183635.1 Pseudomonadota bacterium | reverse complement strand
GCGCGCCCACACGCCGGTCATCCACCCAACCTTGTAAGCGACGATCATCGGCGTCGCGGCAAGGCCAAGTTCCGTCGTCACCGTACCAGACGCGGCGAGCGCCCCGTCAGCGGCGGCGAATGCATCCCGGCGCGCATCCTCACCCTCCACAACAACCGGCGCGCCCGGCCAGTCGGCCGCAGCCGCCTTGACAGCATCGGCCACAGCGGGCGCCGCCGGAACGACAATGCGTAGATCGGGCATATCCACACACACCCGGCGCACCGTTTCACCAAAAGGCTCCAGCAAAAACCGAATTTCATTGGTGCGGCTGCCCGGCAAAACGGCGAGTAAAGGCGCGGCGCCGATGCCATGACGATGGCGGAAAGCGGCGCCATCGCCTGGCTTGGCCGCCGCTTCGAAATTTGGATTGCCCACATAATAGGCCGGCACGCCGGCGCGCTCGAACCATGGCGGCTCAAACGGCAGCACTGTCAAAACACAGTCAAAATATGTTTTTACTTTCTGAACGCGCTGAGGTCGGGAAGCCCAGACCTGAGGGGCGACATACTTTATGCACGGAATATCCGGCGCCAGTTGCTTCATATGCTTTGCAACCCGATACCCGATCCCCCAGCTGTCGATCAGGATCGCCGCGTCCACCTTCTGCGCCTGGGCGTAAACGGCGAGCTCCTTGACGCGCTTTAACGCTTCAGGAATGACAGGTAGGACATCCTTCAACCCCATAACCGCCAGGCGGTCGATGGGGAACAGAGATTCAAACCCCTCCGCCGCCATCGCCGGCCCGCCGCACCCACAAAAAACAACGCCGCCCGGCGCCATGGCCTTCAACGCAGCCATCAATGCTGCGCCTAATTTATCAGCAGACGGTTCAGCCGCCACCAACATCAACCGCAAAGGCTGCGCGGGTAAAGTTTCGGTCATGGCGCAAACCCCTTATGCGAGCGCATGGCGAGGGTGAAAATACTTAGATTTAATGAGGCGCAGGCTCTTCATCGACACCGTCCAATTCGTCGGCGTGAAATCCGTAAACAAAAAGGCCGTGGGCGTCGGCCGCTTCCGCGACGCCATCGCGGTCCATGACAAGGGCCGCTCCCGCTGCGACGGCCACGCCGGCAAGGCCTGCAGCGGCGGCGCGCTCAATCGTGGACACGCCGATCGTAGGCAAATCCACCCGGCGCTCCTGGCCCGGCTTCGGAGTTTTCAGCAAAACGCCGCGCCGTGCGTCCGCCGCGCCGCGCAATTCCCCCGACAGATCGGCGCACCGGGAGAGCATGGCGTCGGTCCCCTCCGCCGCCTCAACGGCGAGGACAAGCCCGTCGCATACGACAGCCCCCTGTCCGACATCGAACGGGCCGATGGCGGAGACAAGGGCCCGAGCCTTCGCCATATCGGCAAAATGCTCTTTCTGCGGCGTATATGCGCCATAGGCTCCGGAGACGGCGACAAGGTCCGTCACAATATCGTCGGCCCCCAGAACGGTGAACCCGTCCGCCTCGAACTCTGCGACGATGACGCTCAACAATGCATCGTCCCCCTTGCCGGCGGCGGCCAAGACTTTCGGCAACAATTTTGCGCCGCGAAAATCCGGACGCAACGCCGAAAAGTTCGGGCGCGTGACAATGCCGGCGAGCAAAACAGCATCGCACTCATTTTCTTTCAACAGGCCGATCAGCTTGCCAACCTCCGCAATTCCGCATTCATCGCCTGAAAACGCCTGCAGGCGCGGGTCGGCGTAACTGCGCAAGCGAATAACATGGACGGGCTTGCCGCTGTCGCGACACACCTCGGCGATGCGCACCGGCAAATCGCCGCCGCCGCCGATGAGGCCGAGCTTCGTCCAATCGGACGTCGCAACGTTCATCGCGTACCCCTTCTAATCCTGCGGCGTACAGAGCGGGCGGGAGGTGTCGGCGCGGATGAAATCGACAATGCGCATCACCTCACCGGTGTCCTTGAAGCGTTCCGCCACATCGGCGAGGCGTTCTTGGAAGGTGCCCTCCTCGGCGAACAGCAAACGGTAGGCTGCGCGCAATTCGTGAATAACCGCCCGCGCCATGCCCCGTCGCTTCATACCGACAATGTTGAGCCCCGCCAAGTGCGCGTGATTGCCGAAGACGGAACCGTAGGGAATAACGTCAGTGGGCACGCCCGCCATACCGCCCACGAAGGCGTAGGCGCCGATGCGGCAAAATTGGTGTACGGCGCAAAGACCGCCCATGAAGACATAATCCTCAATCGTCACATGCCCGCCCAGCGTGGCGCCGTTGGCGAAGACCACATGATCGCCGACGATGCAGTCATGGGCGACATGGGACCCAGCCATGAAAAATCCGTTTGCGCCTACACGTGTCTCCCCCCGCCCCTGAGCGGTGCCGGGGTGCATGGTGACATGCTCGCGGATGACCGTCTTGTCGCCGATGATAAGTTTAGTATCCTCACCCTGGTAACCGAGATGTTGAGGCGGGCCGCCAAGGCAAGCAAACGCATGCACCTCGCTATTGGCGCCAAGGCTGGTGTGCCCCTCAATCAAAACATGGCTGCGCAACTTGACCCCATCGCCGAGGGAGACATTGGCGCCAACCTGGCAAAATGGACCGATACTGACGTTTTCACCAAGTTGCGCCCCGTCTTCGACAAGGGCCGTTGCGTGAATAGTCGTCATAGCTAAACCTCAACCAGCATGGCGGCGTAATCGGCGTCGGCGCACACCGCGCCGTCGACCTTCGCCTCGCCCTGGAATTTCCAGACCGTGCCCCGCGTCTGGCTGATGGAAACGTGCACATGCATCTGATCCCCGGGCAGCACGGGGCGGCGGAAGCGGGCCTTGTCGATGGACATGAAAAACACGACCTTGTCGCTGACATCGAGATTTTCGCAATGGGAAACAAAGGCCGCCGCGGTTTGCGCCATCGATTCGATGATCAAAACGCCGGGCATCACGGGCTTGGCCGGAAAATGGCCCGGAAAGAAAGGCTCGTTGACGGTGACGTTTTTCACACCGACGGCGCCTTCGCCGGGACGTATATTGATAATCCGATCCACCATCAAAAACGGGTATCGATGAGGCAAAACCTCCATCACCCGCATAATGTCGATGGCCTCCAAAGTCTCCTGATGCTCCGTCGCGCTCATGGTTTTTCGCTTCTTTTCGTCTTCACCAATCGTTTCATGGCGGCGGTCTCCCGCAGCCACATTTTTATCGGGCGGGCCGGATAACCGCCCCAGGTCTCGCCGGGGGGCACATCCCGCATGACCCCCGCCCCGGCGGCGATCTGGGCGCCGGAGCCGATGTTAATATGATCCGCAATGCCGGCCTTGCCGCCGAACATGACGAAATCGCCAATGGTGCAGCTGCCGGATACGCCCACATGGGCGGCGAAAACGCAGTACTTTCCGATCCGCACGTTGTGGCCGATTTGAACAAGATTGTCGATCTTTACCCCGTCGCCAAGAACCGTATCGCCAAGAGCGCCGCGATCTATCGTGGAGTTCGCGCCGATCTCGACGCCGTCGGCCATGATAACACGGCCAAGTTGCGGCACCCGCACGAGGCCCGTCGGCGTCTGCGCAAAGCCGAACCCCGCCTCGCCGATCCGCGCGCCGGCGAGACAGCGAAACGCCGCCCCCGCAACAGCGTGGGTGACGGTCGCACCGGCGCCCACATGCGCCCCGGGTCCAAGGACAACGCCAGGCCCGATGACGGCATGGGGATCGATCGTCGCGCCCTCCCCGATTTCAGCACCGGCGCCAATGACGGCGCCGCACCCGATGCGTGCGCCTTGCCCGATGACGGCGTCGGGCGCCACGGCCGGCTCGTCAGCGCCAGGAAGCGGTTTGGAGGCGATCAAATGCGCCGCCAGCCGCGCGAAGGCCGCCTTCGGGCGATCGGATAGCAACAGCGCCGCCCTGGTCTCAGCCGCCTCGGCGAGCCCTTTGGACAAGATGCAAGCGCCCGCGCCTGAGGTTTTCAAAGCATCGAGATATTGCGCGTCTTCAACAAAAACAACATCCCGTGGTCCGGCCTCCTCCAGGGTTGCAACAGATCCGACTTCAACGGATGCGGCGTCTCCGGAAAGATCCGCGCCGGCGATCTGCGCAGCGCGCGCGGCGGAGACCCCGGGGGAAAGATTGAAAAAACGCGGATCGATCATGCTGGCGAAAGGTCAAGCGGTTTTATGTGAGCGTTGCGACGGTTCGGTTGTTTGCCGATACTTGTAATCTGCACCCCCTGATTCTGACGAGCATCGTCGGCCGGAGAAACCACGCTGCAATGAAGCAGCCTCCGGTCCCCTGCCGCCGCCGGGATGATGCGTCCGATATGCCGGTGCGATGTGCGCAAGATTTAAACCTTATGCTTCAGAATATGAAACGGGCGCGTCCGTCGATATGCGGCGCGCCCGTTCCGGTCGTTTCGGCCCGTATTCGCCTCAGTTCTTCTTGCCATCGTCGGTTTTGACGATGCGCACATGTTCAACCGCCACTTTGGGAAGCTTTTTGTCGAGCTCTTTCATCACCTCTTCGGTGATGTCATTGTCCGTTGAGGCGTACATCACGGCGCTACGGTCCAGCAGAAGGGTCGCGCCGCGCCTTTCGACGATTTTCTGCAAGATCGGCTGCAGCTCCTTGCCGATGACGCCAAGGGCCTTCTGTTCGGACAATTGCAGCTCACGGAACTTCGCTTCACGCAATGTCGGCAGGCTGTTGCGCTTCACCAAAAGCGTGCGGGCTTTCTCTTGAAGCGCCTCTTTGGAGATCAGGTCCTTTTGCTTCTCAAGGTCCTCGCCTTCCTTGGCGACTTTCTCGACTTCGGTGTTGAACTCAGCCTCAATCGTTGTTTTCAACCCTTCAAGCTGGTTGGCGATATTCTTGCCGGCCTTGGAGTTCACCAACAAAGCTTGCTGGTTGACGATCAAAATGATCGGCTCTTTCGCCGCCGCCGGCGACGCCAAAACGGCTGCCGCGGCAAACAGAACAGCGAAGAGCGAAGCGATATGGGTTTGGACTGTCATGACTTGTACCTCGTATGCCTTTAGAAGCGGGTGCCAGCGCTAAAGCGGAACCCTTCCGTTTCGTCGTATTCTTCACGTTGGATCGTTTGCGCAAAATCAAGCTGGATCGGACCGAATGGCGAATCCCAGTTCAAGCTGACGCCATAAGTGGCGCGCAGCGAGAATTCATCCTGTATAGGATCATCAGGGATACCGTCGCCATCATAGTCAAAGAAGAAATCAGGGATACCGTCCGGTGCTACAGCAAGACAATCATCGGAGTCTAGTGGGTTACAGTCTCTAAACCCGAAATCCTGAAAATCAGTGTTATTGTACAGATCAATTTCATTCGCTAACTTATCAGCTTCATCCAACAGACCAACAGCACCGAACTCTGTAAACAGCGACGCCCGCATACGGAAGCTGTCCGGCAACGGTAAGGGGAAGATAATCTCCGCCGTACCAATCGCATAAGCCTTTCCACCGAGAGAGTCGTTAAATTCTGGCCGAATATCCCGCGGCCCGACACCCGCCACTTCAAAACCGCGGAAACTTGAGGCGCCGCGGAAAAACCTGTCATTAAGGCGGACATCATCATCGCCCCAACCATCAATGTAACCCGCATTGGTGTGGAACGCGCCAACAAAGGGGCCAGGTAATGGGCGATAGATGGACCCGCGAAATTCAGACCGCAAATATTTTACATCCCCGCCCAACCCAGCAACATCCTGGCTCCAAACGGCACGCCAGCCGCGGGAAGGTTCAATGGGATCATTTCTTCGGTCAAAGCTCAATGTATAACCAGCTAAGGACGTCAAACGATCGCCGACAGATTGGCAGATCGAACGAAGCGATGCTGTACCCGTGGCGGAGCTAGTACACCCCAACCGGTCTTCATCCACCTCTGTATTGTCCTGGCGGATCGTATAGCGCAAACCCATGCGGCTATATTCAGATAGCGGAAAGCCCATATTAAGGCCGACGCCTGTCGAGGTGGATTCAAAATCCGACTCACGGAAATCCGTCCGCACATTGAACAGCTCAAAGCCGGCGGCGAGGTTCCGGTCGAGGAAATAAGGCTCGGTAAAGCGAATATCGATCTGACGCCGGCGGGAGGAAGAGGAAATCCGGAACCGCATGAATTGGCCGCGGCCGAGCAAATTGCGCTCCTCAATGGATATGTCGGCGATAAAGTTCTCAACCGACGACACCCCGGCGCCGATGGAGAACGAACCGGTTGATTGCTCCTGCACGTTAACGTCAACCACCGTGCGGTCCGGGGTCGATCCTGGCGTCTCTTCAATGGCCACATCGCCGAAATAGCCAAGGGCGCGGATGCGCTGGCGCGAGCGGTCGATGAGAACCCGGTTAAAGGCGTCGCCTTCCGACACGCGCATTTCCCGGCGGACAATCCTGTCGAGGGTCCTTGTGTTGCCCTTAATGTTAATGCGCTCCACATAAACGCGCGGGCCTTCGTTCACCTGGAACAGGATATCGATCTTGCGCGTTTGCGGGTTCGGATTGAGCCGAGGGCGCACATCCACAAACGCATAGCCGGTAACGCCAGTGGCGAACGTGATGGCGTCTACGGCGTCATCGACGCGCTCTGAATTAAAGGTCGCCCCCTCGCGGATCGGGATGAAGCTTTTCAGGCGCTCCGGGTCGAGCTTTTCAAGCGTTGTTTGGACCGTGATGTCGCCGACCTCATATTGCGGGCCTTCGTCCACGGTGAAGGTGATGATGAATTGGTCCCGTTCCGGCGTCAGCTCGGCGATGGCGGAGACAACCTGAAAATCCGCGTAGCCGTTTTTGCTGTAATGCTGTCGCAAAAGCTCCTGATCGTACTCCAGCCGATCGGGATCGTAATTGTCGTTCGCCTCAAAGAAGTTCCACCACGAGCTTTCAGACGTCAGCACCGTGTCCCGCAACTTGTCGTCCGTGTAAACTTGGTTGCCGATAAAATTGATTCGGCCGATCTTTGTCGTCGGCCCTTCGTCGATCTCAAATATAACGTCGACGCGGTTTTGCTCCAGGGGCGTCACCTTCGGGTCCACCGTAGCGCCGAAGCGGCCAGACCGGCGATAGACCTCGATGATCCGCTGGACATCCGCTTGCACTTTCGCCCGGGTGTAAACGATCCGCGGGGCAAGCTGAATCTCTTCTGTAAACTTATCTTCCTTAAGGCGCTTGTTGCCTTCGAACAGAACCCGGTTGACGATGGGGTTTTCCCGCACAGCAACAACCAGCGTGCCGCCCTCCATCCGCAGATTGACATCTGCAAAAAGACCTGTGCGGAACAACGTTTTCAAGGACAGGTCGAGCAAGGACTGATCAACAGGATCGCCGGGGCCGATCACGAGATAGGATGCGACGGTCTCCGCCTCGATCCTCACATTGCCTTCAACAGCAACAGCCTGCACCGTCTGCGCGCCTGACGTCTGCGCCTGGGCGGGCGCAATCGTCACGGCTGCGGCGAGAACCGCAAAAAGAAAGAAAAACGCTGCTTTCGCCGAGCGGTCCATACGCCCCCCACAATACTGTCGCCGACCTGCAAGCATTTATGAAAATAACCCGCTTAGGCCCTCAATGATCTTCAAATTGTTGAGGTCGTTCCAGGTGGCGAACGCCATAAGCGACAGCACCAGAACAAGCCCCACGCGAAAGCCCAGCTCTTGGGCCCGTTCCCCCAGCGGCCGTCCAGCAACGGCCTCGTAGGCGTAATACATCAGATGGCCGCCGTCCAGCATCGGGATCGGAAAAAGGTTAATCAGGCCGATGGACACCGACAGCATGGCGGACAGTTCAATAAGGAAAATCAGGCTATATTGCAGGCTTGTCAAAAAATCGACATCGGCCTTAAAGCCGGATTCGGCGGCCTTTCCGGAATATTCGACGATACGCAAAGGCCCGCCGAGCTGGCTGGCGTCCTCGTCTCCGAAAATAAGCCGTTTTACATATTTCAAGGTCGAACCGATCATCGTGACGACACGATCGGCGCCGCGGCCTATGGCGGCGAACAAGCCGTAACGCTGGAACGCAGACTGTTCGCTGTCGATACGAAAACCAAGGCGGCCCACCATATTCACATTGCCGAACGCATCGGTAATCTCGCCACGGCCCGGCGTCGCCAAAAGCGCCACCAGAGCGCCTTCGCGCTCCACCTGAACCTCAAGCTCTACGCCGGCGCTGAGAATGATGATCTGGCGCACATCGTTGAAATCGTCGATGCGCTTGCCGTCGATCCGGACAATGCGGTCTCCGGGAGCAAGGCCTGCGGCCTCCGCCGGGGACCCCGCGTCCACCGAAGCGATCACGGCGGGAAACGTGCGATCCCCAAGGGTCATGAAGAGACCGGCGAAAATCAAAGTTGCAAGGATGAAGTTGGCGAACGGCCCCGCGGCGACCACGAAGGCCCGCGCCCAAACCGGCTTAAAGTGAAAACAGACCGCCTTTTCCTCTTCGGTCATCGTATGGCGGATCTCATCGGCCTCCCCCGGGGTCGGGAACTGTGTCGTCAGCGGCCGCCCTTGCTTTTCGGCATCCTCGGCGTGTTCTTCATCACGGGTCTGCTGACTGGGCGCGCTGGCGGCGTTGGCGTCGCCGAAGAACTTCACATACCCGCCAAGGGGCAACCAGCTGATCCGCCATTCCGTACCCTGTTTGTCGACCCAAGAGACGATTTTCTTCCCGAAGCCGATCGAAAACACGTCGACTTTTACGCCAACGGAACGGGCCGCGAGAAAATGCCCGAGTTCGTGGAAGAAGACGATGATGGTGAGCACGAAAACAAAAGCGAACCCGTAAACGGGCACCTTTAACAGAATTGAAAAAAGCTGAGAAATGAAATCCATGCGCCGCTAAATGTTCATTTTGGTTCGCTGCGCCGGGCGGGCCGGCTGTTTCGTTTATATCCCCGCAGGCTGACGGCGCATTTGCGTCGACCGCGCGCGGCTCGGGTTTAAGAGATCACCATATCCTACGGATATGACAATCATTTTAGGCTGCTTATCGCCGCTTCTCCCAAACGGCGGCCCGCCGCATCCGCAGCCAGGACGTCCTCCATGGAGGCAATCGTTTTCGGCGTATCGGGGTCCTTGCCCGACAAAGCCAAGTTCAAAACCTGCTCTGAGACGGCGGCGATGTCCAGAAATTTCATTCGATTGGCGAGAAACGCGGCGACACACGCCTCATTGGCTGCATTGAGGACCGCCGTGGCGGCGCCGCCGGCCTCCAGCGCCCGCCGCGCCAAACCAAGGGCCGGAAACCGTGAGTCGTCCGGGCGCTCAAACGTCAACTGTGCGACAGCGGCCAGATCCAGCCGATCCGACGGGGTCTCCATACGATCAGGCCAAGCAAGGGCGTAGGAGATCGGCGTGCGCATGTCAGGCGCCCCGAGCTGGGCGAGGACAGAGCCGTCCACATACTCAACAAGGGAATGCACGACGGACTGGGGATGGACCAAAACGTCAATGTTTTCAGGCGCGACCGGAAACAAATACGCCGCCTCGATAAGCTCCAGGCCTTTGTTCATCATCGTTGCCGAATCGACCGAGATTTTATCGCCCATGGACCAATTAGGGTGCGCAACGGCTTCCGCCCTTGTGGCGGTGGCCATGCGCTCCAAAGACCACTCGCGGAACGGGCCGCCCGATGCGGTTAATATGAGACGCCGAACGCGGTCGGGGCGATCAAAGTCAAAAACCTGAAAAATCGCATTATGCTCGGAATCCACCGGCAGCAGCGTCGCGCCCGCCCGGCCCGCAGCGTCCGTCAGCAATGGGCCGGCGCACACAAGACATTCCTTGTTGGCGAGCCCGATGGCGGCCCCCCGGGCGGCGGCGGCCAATGTGGGCTTTAGACCGGCCGCGCCGACAATGGCGGCCATCACGAAATCCGCCGGCCGCTCCGCCGCCTCCACCAGGGCGTCCGGCCCCGCCGCCACGGCGACATCGGTTCCAGACAGCCCATCGGCGAGAGCGCCGTAAAGGCCAGGCTCCCCAATCACCGCGAGGCGTGGCCGGAACGCCTTCGCCTGAGCAATCAGAAGCTCGACATTGGAGTACGCCGTCAACGCCTCCACCTCAAAGGCTGCGCCGCCGACAGCGCTTGTAGATAAAACATCAAGGGTGTTGCGCCCTACCGAGCCCGTGGAGCCCAGGATCGTCACGCGACGAGGCGCCGCAGCGCCATCGACAGCGACTGGCCTTGCGCCGACGGTCATAGGG
This sequence comes from Pseudomonadota bacterium, assembly GCA_039183635.1. GTDB lineage: Bacteria > Pseudomonadota > Alphaproteobacteria > Caulobacterales > Parvularculaceae > JBCDBL01. The sequence goes on along the minus strand of JBCDBL010000015.1, from coordinate 29,886 downwards.
CGAGCCCCGCCGCCGACAGGAACTCGGCCCCGGCGACGACCAACGCCGTCGCGGCGGTGGCGAAAATCATACCGTCCAGCCGGTCGAGGGCGCCGCCATGGCCTGGGATAAGGCTGCTGACATCCTTAATGCCGAACAATCGCTTCACAGCTGATTCTACAACGTCGCCAATCTGTGCAACGACCGCCAGACAAGCGCCGGTCAGGGCGTGAACAAGGGGACGCGGCGCGTCGGACGCGCCCCAAAACGCCGCCAGGGCGATGCATGCCGCCGACGCCAAAGCCAGCCCGCCCATAAGACCGGCCCATGTTTTTTTAGGCGACGCCCAGGGCGACAGTTTCGGGCCGCCAATGAGCGTACCGGCCACATAGGCGCCGGTGTCCGTGGCCCAGATCGCGACCAGAATCATCACGACAAGCTCCAGCCCGTCTTCCGGCCGCGCCCTCAACCACAACAGGGCGAGACACGGCGCGACGACGTAAATCGCGCCCGCCGCGGACCAAACCCGTCGCAATCTCATGATATAGGGCCCGCTGGCTTGAACCGAGGCGTCCTTCACGCCGACAATAATCGTCGCCGCGCCGCCGGCCGCCGCGGCGGCGAACGCGGGGCCAAAGGCGCCCGCAGCCGCGAAGATGAACGCCGGCACCGCCGACAGGGCAAGCGCAACAAAGCCCGGACCGAACTCGCGCCCTTCGGTCATCCGCGTCCACTCAAAAATCATCACGATGCTGATAACGCCCACAAGGGCGGCGAACGCCGGACCGCCCAGAAAAGCGCCATACATCGCAATCGGCGCCAGTATGGCGGCCGAAATCACACGGCGTACGAATTTTTCGCGCCTGTAAAGGCCCGCGACACGCACGGCCTGACGCATAACCTCCGTCGCAAAACCTGTTCCAGCGCCCAAGGTTGCCTCTCCCCTAACCGGCAGCCGTCGCCGGGGCGCCGCCATACCGCCGATCGCGATCGGCGTATTCGGAAAGGGACGCAGCAAGGTGCTTGCGTTCAAAATCCGGCCAATAAATATCGAGGAATACAAATTCCGCATACGCAGCTTGCCAGATCAGAAAGTTAGAAATGCGCTTTTCCCCGGACGTGCGTATCACAAGGTCAGGGTCAGGCAGGTCATGGGTGTCGAGGGCGGCGGAGAACACGCTTTGAGTGATGTTCTGGGGGTCGAGGCAGCCGCTGGCGGCGCGTGCGGCAAGCGCCTGCGCGGCGCGTATAATTTCATCGCGACCGCCGTAATTAAAGGCGATTGTCAGATTGAGCGCATCGTTGCTGCGGGTCTCAGCTTCTGAGCGTTCGACGATTTCAACAAGATCCTTTGAAAGGCTGCTGCGATCGCCAATGATCCGCACTCGTACGCCTTTATCTTTTAAACGCTTCAGATCGGTTTCCACAAACTGGCGCAAAAGCCCCATCAGATCCCGAACCTCGGATTGCGGCCGCTTCCAGTTCTCCGTAGAAAAACTATAAAGGGTTAAATATTTCACACCGAGATCGCTGGCGGCCTCCACCGCCCGGCGCACAGCTTCAACGCCGCGACGATGTCCCATCACCCGCGGCATGCCTCGTTCCGCCGCCCAACGGCCGTTCCCGTCCATAATGACGGCGACGTGGGCCGGCGGTGCGGCGTTCTCGATCTGTGATTGTCCTCCCATCATTGGCGTAATAGGCGGCCTTTCAGGCGGTTTTGAGGCTAAGACACGGCGGAATGCGCCTTAAACCTGCATGATGTCTTTTTCTTTCTGGGCCAACGCATCGTCGACAGCCTTTACATATTCATCCGTCAGCGTTTGTATATCGCCGGACATGCGTTTGGCGTCGTCTTCGCCAAGCCCGTTCTTCTCGGCCTTTTTCAGCTCTTCCATACCGTCCCGACGTACATTGCGCACCGCCACGCGGCCTTGCTCGGCGTACTTGCCGGCAACCTTCGTCAGCTCCACGCGCCGCTCCTCGGTGAGCGGCGGGATCGGGACGCGCACATTTTGTCCGTCGACAACGGGATTGACGCCAAGCCCGGCCTCGCGGATGGCTTTTTCAACCGCTCCCACAACAGATTTATCCCAAACCTGAATGCTGATCATACGCGGTTCAGGCACATTGATGGTGCCGACTTGCGACATTGGGGTCGGCGATCCGTAAGCCTCCACCATGATGGGCTCCACAAGGCTCGCCGAAGCGCGGCCGGTTCTCAAGCCGCTGAATTCGTTTTTCAGAGCCGCAATCGCCCCTTCCATGCGGCGCTTTAGATCATCGAGATCCGGGGCCGTCGCTTCGTCTGGCATTCGTTTGTCCCTCTTCTTGCGTTCGGTGGCGGCGAAGCATTGCACGCCAACTCAAAGTGTCTTGTCTAACCGCTTGGGATGCAACGCTTATTCGCTAATAATCGTGCGCACGCCTGCGCCCGTCAACGCGCCGACGAAGCCGCCGCGCTCCCGGATTGAAAAAACGATGATGGGAATCTGATTCTCCCGCGTCAGACTGATCGCAGCCTGGTCCATCACCCTCAGATCCTTTGATAAAACCTCAAAATACGTCAGGCGATCATACCGCGTCGCCTCGGGGTTGGTTTTCGGATCGGCGGAGTAGACGCCATCGACTTGCGTGCCTTTCAGAACGGCGTTGCAGTCCATCTCGGCGGCGCGCAGCGCCGCCGCCGTATCCGTCGTGAAGAAGGGGTTGCCTGTGCCGGCGGCGAAAATCACCACGCGGCCTCTTTCCATATGCCGAACGGCGCGGCGTCGGATATAGGGCTCGCACACCGTGGTCATTGGGATGGCGGACAAGACGCGCGTATCGACGTTGATGCTTTCCAGGGCGTTTTGCAAAGCAAGGGCGTTCATCACGGTCGCCAGCATGCCCATATAGTCGGCGCTCGCCCGCTCCATGCCCTTGGCCGCCACCGCCATGCCGCGGAAGATGTTCCCGCCGCCGACGACGAGGCAAACTTCGACCCCAAGCGCCTGCACTTCCCTGATTTCACCGGCGATACGGTCGACCGTGGCGAGGTCGATGCCAAAGGCCTCATCCCCCATCAGCGCTTCGCCGGACACTTTTAAAAGGACCCGTTTATAATCGCATTTGGCAGCGGACGCGGCGGCGTGGGACGCGGTTTGCATAAAGGATCCGATTCCTTGAAGCGAAAAATCACACAGGATGCGACATATCGTGCGGCGACCATAACGTAAAGCCGTCGAGAGTAGAAAGCTGCAATTGCGCTTCGAGATTTGAATTTAGAGCCGTTTGCGATTTTTAAGCCGAAGCGTATCGGCCCGTAAACGGCTCTGAAGAACACCGAGCGCCGCGCGATGACCTCTTACGCGCCGCCCGTGGCCGCTGCGACTTCTGCAGCGAAGTCGGTTTCCTCTTTCTCAACGCCCTCGCCAAGCTCAAGACGGACAAATCCAGCCAACGCAACGGGCGCGCCGACATCGCCCTCGGCGTTTTTCAGAACTTTGGAGATTTTGGTTTCGCCATCGACCACGAACACCTGCTCCAGCAAGACCACTTCTTCGTAATATTTGCGGATCCGACCATCGACCATTTTCTCAATAATCTCATCGGGTTTTCCTGACGCTTTGGCCTGATCCACCAGAACATCACGCTCCCGCTTCAAGACCTCGGGATCAAGCTCTTCAACGGTGGCGGCCAGAGGCCGGGCCGCAGCGACATGCATGGCGATCTGCTTGCCGAGTGCGGCGAGCTTGGCTTTGTCGCCGGAGGATTTGAGCCCGACCAGAACGCCGATCTTGCCGGCGGCGTCGGTGACGGCGCCGTGGATGTAAGAGGCGACAGCGCCCTCCTCCACGGCCAGGCCTGCGGCGCGACGCAACGTCATATTCTCACCGATGGACCCCACCATCTCGGCGATATAATCCGTAACGGTCTTATCGGACCCAGGGAACGGCGCGCCTGCGATCTTCTCCACATCGCCGCCGAAATCGACGGCCAGGCCGGCGATATCAGCGGTCATTTTCTGGAACGTCTCGTTGCGGCCGACAAAGTCGGTTTCAGAGTTAACCTCCACAAGGGCGGCTTTCGCGCCGGGGCCGTCCTCTTTCACAGCGACGACCACAAGGCCCTCCGCGGCAACGCGGCCGGCTTTTTTAGCCGCTTTGGACAGGCCTTTTTTGCGCAGCCAATCAACTGCGGCGTCAACATCGCCATCGGTTTCCGACAAGGCTTTTTTACAATCCATCATGCCGGCACCGGTGCTGTCGCGCAGACTTTTAACAAGGCTCGCCGTAATCTCAGCCATGGGATAGATCTCCTAGATTCTTATAGCGTTCGCGCATTGCGATAACATGGCGACGCGTCAAAACGATGATAGTTTCCAACTTTGACCGGCGACCGGGTTCACCGGCGCCGATACGTAACAACATGAGCCGGCTATGCCGTCGGCTCCGCGGCGGCTTCAGCCGCTTCAGCAGGCGCCGTCTCGGCGGCTTCCGCCGGCGCGTCGGCCGCAGCTTCTTGTGCGACGGGCTCTTCTGCGAGAGCCGCCTCCACGGGGACGTCTTCCGATGCGCCGATATCGACCCCCAGGGAAGACTGGCTCGCCGAAATGCCGTCAAGAACCGCATCGGCGATGAGGTTGCAATAGAGCGAGATCGCCCGCGCCGCGTCGTCATTGCCGGGAATCGGGAAATCGATGTTGTCCGGATCGCAGTTCGTATCAACGACGGCGATTACAGGAATACCAAGCTTTTTGGCTTCCTTGATGGCGATCGCTTCCTTGTTCGTGTCGATGACGAACATAGCGTCCGGCAAACCGCCCATGTCGCGGATACCGCCGAGGGACGCTTCCAGCTTTTCTTTTTCGCGCGCCAGTTGGAGCTGTTCTTTTTTCGTGAACGCGTTGATTTCACCGCTCTCGGTCAGCTCTTCGAGGGTTTTCAACCGTTTGATCGAGTTGGAGATCGTCTCCCAATTGGTCAACGTGCCGCCGAGCCATCGGACATTCATAAAGTATTGGGCCGACCGGCGGGCCGCTTCAGCCACCGGCCCTTGCGCCTGGCGCTTGGTGCCGACAAACAAAACGCGTCCGCCGCCGGCGACCACGTCGCGCACCTGAACCAGCGCCTGGTGCAGCAACGGCACGGTTTGAGACAAATCGACAATGTGTATGCTGTTGCGATCACCGAAAATGAACCGTTTCATTTTCGGGTTCCAACGGTGGGTCTGGTGACCGAAATGCACGCCAGCTTCAAGCAGCTGGCGCATAGAGAATTCAGGCAGCGCCATAGATCTTAATCCTTCCGGTTGGCCTCCGCAGGACGGAACCGAGCTTCAGCAAAACAACAGGGTGTCGGTGTTTTGCGAAAAGACCGGCACCGGAACTTCAACGGTGAATTTGCACCGTAAAGCGCGTCCCGCGTGCGTGATAAAGGCGGTGCTATAGGCCGGCTTTTCGAAAAATGCAAGCGTTTGCTTGGTTTATCGTCGGGCGTTTGCCGGTCGCCAGCATGTTGCGCCGCATGTAGAGCGTGTCGCGCAAAAGCAGATACCTTTTTTGCGAAAAAAGATCGAACAGGCGTTCGACCGTCAAAACAAAGATCTGGAGCACGCCCGTGCGAAACCGATTCAACGAGACGTGTTCTAGCCCGTCAACCGGTCCCAAGAGCCCTGCCGAACAAATCGGCAAATTCAGATTTGACCCTGCGGAGATAAGATTGCGGCGCCGCGGCCAGACGCGGCCGGCCCCCTATGAAGATGCACACCGCTCCCGGCGCCGGCAGCGCGAGCGACCGACAAAGACCCGCGTAGCGACGAAATCCTCACGCCACGCCAGAAGCAAGGCGGCGCAAACAAGAAAAGAGACGCTTCCTTCACAAGGGGGCGCGGCCTTCAAGCGCCGTCAAACCGTCTCCACATGGGCGACGCCCTCGGCGGCCTTCAGCGCGCTGGCGACGGCGGGGGTGAGCGGATAGGCCTCCGGCAGACGCAGCTCCACCTCCCGGGCGGTGTCGCTGAGGCGCAAAACCAGGCTGACGGCGCCGAGTTTGGCGCCGTCCCGCGGCGCCGCTCCGGCGTCTGCGCCGCCGTGCGGGGCCGCGACCGCCTCAAGGCGTCGGCGCACCGCTGCGACGCCGCGCTCATCGTCAAGATAGATTTTAAGCCCCGCGGCCGCGCCCGCCGCAGCTTGATCGAGGGCGCGAACATTCTCGCACGTCATGCGCACATCGCCATCGCGGTCCTCAGCCGTCACGGACAACAGCAAAAGATTTCCAGGCTCGAACAGGTCGCGGGCGTTCGCCAAAACTTCGGAAAACGCCGTCACCTCATATTCACCGGCCTGGTCCGACAGCTCCACCCAGGCGAAGGGGCGCCCGGATTTGGACTTACGGGGACGGAACGCGCGCACCACGCCGGCCACGCCGCCTCCGGCCTTGCCGCCGACAGCACGCTCCAACAGATCCGTATGCGATGTGACGCGCAGGCGACCCAGGGCTGTCTCGTAATCATCAAGGGGGTGACCGGAAAAGTAAAAGCCAAGAGCGCCGCGCTCCTCATCAAGGCGCTGAAGGCTCAACCATTCCTCCGCAGCCGGCAGCCGAGGGCGCTCCGGCGCAGCGTCGGCGCCGCCGAAAAGACTTTCCTGGGCGCTCGCCCGTTCCTCAGCGGCCCTGGCGGCGACGCGCACCACAAGATCCGCCGCCGCCGTCGTCTGCGCACGATTGGCGTTCAGAGCATCGAAGGCGCCCGCCCTGGCGAGATTTTCAATCGCGCGCTTGTTGGCGTCGGCGGCGTCGATGCGTTCGGCGAAATCCATAACATCCTTAAACGCGCCGCCCTGTTTACGCGCGCCCACAATGCCTTCCATCGCTTGCAGCCCCACATTTTTTATGGCGCCCAGAGCGTAGTAGATAACCCCGTCGCGGACAGAAAAGTCAGCCTCCGACTGATTGACGTCGGGCGGACGCACCTCAACCCCCACGCGCGCAGCTTCTTTCAAAAACACCGCCAACTTATCCGTGTTGCCGATATCAAGAGACATGGAGGCGGCGAGAAACTCCGCCGGATGGTTCGCTTTTAAATACGCCGTCTGATAGGCGATATAAGCGTAGGCGGCGGCGTGGGATTTGTTGAACCCATAGCCGGCGAATTTCGCCACAAGTTCAAAAATGCCGTCCGCCTTTTTCTCGTCTACGCCTTTTTCAACGGCGCCTTCCAGGAAACGGACCTTTTGACGATCCATCTCCTCCTTTTTCTTTTTCCCCATAGCCCGACGCAGAAGATCGGCCTCGCCCAAGGAGTAGCCGGACAGGATCTGGGCGATTTGCATCACCTGCTCCTGATAGATAATGACGCCGTAGGTCTCCTTCAAAACCGGCTCCAGCCAGGGGTGGAGATAATCGGGCTCGCGCGCGCCTTTCTTACATTCAATATAAGTTGGAATATTCTCCATCGGCCCCGGTCGGTAGAGGGAGACAAGAGCGATAATGTCTTCCAGACTGTCCGGCTTCATCGCTTTCAAGGTGGAGCGCATGCCGGCGCTTTCCAACTGGAACACCCCGGTCGCCGCCCCCTCCCCCAGCATTTCGTAGGTCGTAGCGTCATCGAGGGGCAACGCGGACAAATCGATGTCGACGCCGTTCTGCTTTAAAAATTTCACCGCCCGTTCAAGAACGGTCAGCGTTTTAAGGCCAAGGAAATCGAACTTTACAAGCCCCGCCGGCTCCACCCAGCGCATGTTGAATTGCGTCACGGGCATGTCCGAGCGGGGGTCTGTATAGAGCGGCACAAGCTCGTCCAGGGGACGATCGCCGATAACGACCCCGGCCGCATGGGTCGACGCATGCCGGTAGAGCCCCTCAAGACGCAGGCTTTTTTCCAACAGGTCCGCAACCTCAGGCTCCTTGTCCCGCTCCTCCTGGAGCCTTGGCTCGCCTTCGACAGCCTCGGCCAACGTCACTGGGTTCGCCGGATTGTTCGGCACGAGCTTGCACAATCGGTCCACCTGGCCGTAGGGCAAGCTCAGCACACGCCCGACATCCCTTAGAACCGCACGGGCCTGCAGTTTTCCAAACGTAATGATCTGGGCGACTTTGTCCTCGCCATAGCGTTGCTGAACATACTCGATGACCTCATCCCGGCGGTCCTGGCAGAAGTCGACGTCGAAGTCCGGCATCGACACCCGTTCAGGGTTTAAGAACCGTTCGAACAAAAGGCCGAAACGCAGGGGATCAAGATCGGTGATCGTCAGCGCCCAGGCGACGACGGAGCCGGCCCCGGACCCCCGCCCCGGCCCCACCGGAATATCGTGGGCCTTGGCCCATTTGATAAAGTCCGAAACGATGAGGAAATAGCCCGGGAACCCCATGCGGTTGATGATGTCGAGTTCATAGTCGAGGCGCGTCCAATAATCGTCTTCCGGCGCGGCGGCGCCGTGGCGTTCAAGGCGCGCTTTTAAACCGTCGCGCGCCTGGGCGGCGAGTTCGGCGGCCTCGTCCCACCCCTCCTTCTCCACAAAACGCGGCAAGATCGGCGCATGGGTGCGCGGACGAAAAGCGCAACGTCGCGCGATCTCGATCGCGTTCTCCATCGCCTCCGGCAGGTCGGAGAACAACGCCGCCATCTCCGCGCCGGTCTTGAAATAATGCTCCGACGTCAGTCGCGCCCGATCATCCTGGTGAACATAAGCCCCCTCAGCGATGCATCGCAGCGCATCATGGGCCTCATAAGCCTCCGCAGACGGAAAATACACCTCATTGGTGGCGACCAACGGCAAGTCGAGATCGTATGCAAGGTCCACCAAAGGTCCTTCGGCGACGATCTCCGCCTCTGTCTCATGGCGTTGCAACTCAACATAAAGACGGTCTGGGAAAATTCCCTTTAGGCGCTGCAACGCCGCCTCAGCCGCATCGCACCGCCCATCGACAATAAGCCGATTAATCGGCCCCGACGGACCGCCGGTCAAACAGATAAGCCCTCCAGCATGGTCGGCCAGGCTGGCGAGAGACAATGTCGGCCCCTCGTCGCTTTCGGACCGCAAGAACGCCGCACTCGAAAGCTTCATGAGGTTTTCATAACCGGATTGGTTCTGGGCGAGCAGAACAACGCTGGGGCGCGGCGCCGAGCGCTGCTCTTTCAAGTCAAAATCCGACCAGGCGAGCGAGACCTGGGACCCTGTAATCGGCTGCACCCCTGCAGCGCTCAACACCTCCGACGCCTCCAGCGCGCCGAACAGATTGTCCGTGTCGGTCACAGCGAGGGCCGGCATGCCATGTTTCAGGCAGAGGTCTTTCAACGCCCCGACATGGACGGCGCCTTCGAGAAGGGAATAGGCCGAATGGACGTGCAAATGCACGAACGGTTTATTCGCCTCAGCAGAGGAGCGTCGCCCCATAAAATCCCCTTTGCGCTATGGCGCGTCCGGTGCGCGGACCGGATTATACGGCCAACATGTGCGACCAAGTCCACACCGTTCCAACAAGACCAACCAATACAATGAGTCCCGCCGCGTCTTTCAAGCTCGCTTTTGTCATTCTGCATCTCCAAACATTTCGTTCCCTATATGTTCCATATTCGCGTTTTGTTCCCCCTTCGTCAAGCAGATTTTTCGCTTGAAACAGATTGACGCCGAGAAAGGCGTTTTAGGTCGATCGGGAATGGATGTGCGCATCGCAGCGCACGGCCGAAAAGCAGGTTAGAACATTTTGAAAGAAAAGCGGCCCACGGAGGACATGTGAGGCGTTCTAGGGCTTGTTGAGATTCAGAGTTGTACCGTCATCCCGGATATATTGATTAATCCCCACAAACCCTAGAGCGCATTCACAAAACCGGGAACCGGTTTTGTGAATAAAATGCGCGTCAAAACATAAACTTAGACCGCATTTACGATTCGAAGAATTGTAAACGTGGTCTAAGAAAAAGCCCCGCCGCATATAATATGGGCGGGGCTAATGCAGACGCTGCCTTATATCGCCAGCGTTTATTCAGCTGCGGCGAACTTCCGTTCGACCGCTTCGGCCGCACGCGCCACATCGTAACGGGCGGATGCCGGCAAGGCGGCATGATAGGTCGTCAGAGCAGTGACGTCGGCCGCTTCGACAGCACGATCGGTCGATTTCTTAACGCATTTGGCGAGAACGCTCGACGCCTTGCCCCATGTCCAGGTGCGCATGCTGTCGGAGCAAACCGACGTGGCGAGGGACAAAAGCGCCCGATGCGCGGCGTCAACGCCGGCGGTCGTGGACATGTCGTAGTCAGACATTGAAAGCGTCGCTGTCTTCTCCTCGGCAATGACAGGCGAGGCGACAATGGAGGCGCCCGCCAAGCAGGCGACGATAAAAGTGCGGTTCATGAGTTTCCCTCTTTGAAATACAAATAGTTGTGGTGCAAGGCCGTGACGCAACGCACAAATTTCCCCTTACAGCGCGTACTCTTGCACGAATCTTATATTTTGCAATGCAAAACATTAAAGAAATTAAGAATGCTTAATAAAGCTTATGCCTGGGCTTTTTCGATTAGCAGTTGCAGCATATCGCACAGACAACCAAAGATGGAGCTTATTGCGCCGCAGCAACGCCGTCGTCCCGCACGCTCAAACGTCGATCCTTAATTTCAAGGATGCGATCCATGCGGTCGGCGATGTTGTAATCGTGGGTTGCAATCAGCGCGGCGAGCCCCTCGCCCCGCACGATCTCCAGAAGCGATGCAAACACGTCTTCTGACGTTTTCGGATCGAGGTTGCCCGTAGGCTCGTCGGCGAGCAGAACCCGGGGACCGTTGGCGAGGGCCCGTGCGATGGCGACGCGCTGCTGCTCCCCGCCGGACAGCTGGGCCGGCTGGTGGCTGAGGCGCTCGGCGAGGCCGAGGCTTGAGAGCAAGCGCCTGGCCTCTTCCTCCGCCTTGCGCTTCGAGGCGCCGGCGATCATCTGCGGCAGGGCGACGTTGCCGAGGGCGGAAAACTCCGGCAGCAAATGATGGAACTGGTAGACGAAGCCGAGAGCGCTTCCCCGGATGCGGGTGCGCGCCGCGTCCGACAGCTTTACGCAGGGCCGGCCGGCGATCTTCACCTCTCCCGCCGTCGGCGCCTCCAGAAGGCCGGCGATGTGCAGCAGAGATGATTTTCCGGACCCGGACGGCCCGACCAGGGCGACGATCTCCCCCGGCGCCACGGTCAGCGACACGTCGTCGAAAATTTTTAAATCGCCATAGGCGCGATCGACATTGATCAGTTCAAGCGCAGGCTCACTCATAGCGCAGGGCCTCCACAGGATCGAGACGGGCGGCGCGCCAGGAGGGGTAGATCGTGACGACAAAGGACATGAACAGCGACCATCCGGCAATGAGCAGAACCTCGGTCAACTGCATTTCCGCCGGCACTTCGGACAGGAAGTAAATCTCCGAATTGAAAATATCGATATTGAACACGCCGGACAAATAGGTCTCCAGATCGCTGATGTAGAAGCAAAACAAAGCCCCCAGAACCACCCCGGCCAGGGTGCCAAGACCGCCGATGAGAGATCCTGATAGGAAGAAAATACGCATGACGGCGCCCTTCGTCGCCCCCATGGTGCGCAGCACCGCGATGTCGCCGGTCTTGTCCTTCACCAGCATGATCAGCCCGGTGATGATGTTAAGGGCCGCGACGGCGACGATGAGCGACAGGATCAGGCGCATGACGTTGCGCTCCACCGCCAGGGCGTCGAAATAGCTTTTGTTGACGTCCCGCCAGTCGATGACGCGGCCGTAGAGCCCCGCCTCCCCGGCCGCCGCCTCCACGTCGGGGCGTACATCGCCGACATCGTCGGGGTCCTCCACCATCAGCTCGATTTCATCGACGACGCCCCGGCGCGCAAAATAGAGCTGGGCCTGCTCCAGGGGCATGAACATGAACAACGTGTCGTACTCGGACATGCCGGTCTGGAACACCGCCCCGACGGTGTAGGTTTTGATCCGGGGCGTCGAGCCGAAGGGCGTCGCGGCGCCCTGGGGCGCAAGCAACGTGATGTCGTCCCCGGGCTGCAGACCGAACTGGAACGCAAGGCCCGAGCCGATAGCGATCTCGTTCCCGCCGTTGCGCCCCTGCCCGAACGTGTCGAGCCCGCCGCGCACGATATTGTCGGCGATGACGTCGAACTTTTTAAGATCGTCGGGGCGGAATCCGCGCACCTGAGCGCCGGAGGAGCGATCATTGGCGCTCGCCAGCACCTGGCCCTGGACAAGGGGGCTCGCCCGGACGACGCCGGGCACGGCCTTGAACCGCTCCGTCAGGGCGTCATAGTCCGTAATCGGCTCATACCCCTGGACATAAATGTGGCCGTTGAAGCCGAGCAGCTTGCCGAGCAACTCCGACCGGAAGCCCTGCATCACCGACATGACGATGATCAGCGTCGCCACCGCCAGCATGATGCCCACAAAGGCGATGATGGAGATGAGCGACACGCCGGCGCCGGATTTCGTGGCGCCGAGATAGCGCACGGCCATCATCCATTCAAAAGGCGCGAAGGGTTGGGTTTTGGCGGGGGTCATGAAGCTTCTCTTTTAAATATATGCGGTTCGCCCTCTTCCCCCGCCTGCGGGGGACGTGGCCGCGCAGCGGTCGAAGGGGGCGAACGTCTCCAAATATAACTGAAAATGAAACCGCACCGCGCCATCGCAGCCCCCTCCGTCTGGCGGACGCTCGACACCTTCCCCGCACGCGGGGGAGGGCCAAGCTTCAAATCCGGCGAATGTCCGCATGCCCTATAGCGCAAGCTTCAACTCCTCGCGGACGGCGGAGATGACCTTGTCCAACGCCGCCTCAATCGACAGCTCCTCTTTCGCGCCGTCGGCCCGGCGTTTGACCTCCACAAGGCCGTTTTTAAGGCCCCGGGGGCCGGCGACGATGGTCCAGGGCAGGCCGACAAGCTCCATAGTGGCGAACTTCTCCCCCGCCCTTGCAGGCGTGTCGTCATAAAGAACCTCGACGCCGGCGGCCTCCAGCTTCGCGTACATGTCCGCACACGCTCCATCGGCCGCATCGTCCCCGGCTTTCAGGTTGATCAGCCCCGCATGGAACGGCGCGACAGGGGTTGGCCACTTGCACCCGGCCTCGTCGTGGTGCGCCTCTATGAGGGCGCCCATAAGGCGGGAGACCCCAACGCCGTACGAGCCCATCTCCACCGGAACATCCTTGCCGTCGGGCCCGGCGACGACGGCTTTCATGGCGTCGGAATACTTCGTGCCGAAATAGAAGATATGACCGACCTCAATGCCCCTGGCGGACATCTGCGCCGCCTCGGGGATCTTGGCGAAATCCTCCGGCTGGTGCATCTCTTCCGTCGCCGCGTAGAGGCCGGTGCGCTCATCGACAATAGGCTGCAGGTCGCCGTCGAAATCCGTGTCGGCGCCGGGAACGGCCATATCAACCAGATCCTTGTGGCAGAACACGGCGCTTTCCCCGGTCTCGGCGAGAACGATGAACTCGTGGCTCATATCGCCGCCGATGGGACCTGAGTCCGCCCGCATGGGAATGGCTTTCAGGCCCATCCGCGCGAAAGTGCGCAAATAGGCGACGAACATTTTGTTATAGGATTTGCGCGCCGCATCCTTATCGAGGTCGAAGGAATAGGCGTCCTTCATCAAAAACTCACGCCCCCGCATGACGCCGAAGCGCGGCCGAATCTCGTCCCGGAACTTCCACTGTATGTGATAGAGGTTCATCGGCAGGTCCTTGTAGGACCTGACGGATTTACGGAAAATATCCGTAATTAACTCTTCATTGGTGGGGCCGAAGAGCATGTCGCGTTCGTGGCGGTCTGCGATGCGCAGCATCTCCGCGCCGTAATCGTCATAGCGGCCGCTTTCACGCCACAGGTCCGCGGACTGAATGGTGGGCATCAAAAGCTCCACGGCGCCGGCCCGGTTCTGCTCCTCCCGCACGATCTGTTCGATCTTTTTCAAAACCCGCAACCCTAAGGGCAGCCAGGAATAGATGCCGGCGCTCGCCTGACGGATGAGGCCGGCGCGCAGCATCAGCTGATGCGAGACGATCTCCGCCTCCGACGGGGTTTCTTTCAAAACGGGTAAAAAAAAGCGGGTAAGGCGCATGGGATGGCACAAAACCTTCTAAAAGCGGCGAAATTTAGGTTCGCTTTTAGGCAAGCCCGCGCGCCTTGGCAATCACTCAGCCGGCGCCGTCTCCAAGGTCCCGCATGTCTTCGCCGCCGCGTTGAGCCGCCGCCCGTCAGGGAGCGTCACGGTCTCGGTCTGAAGATCGTATTCCAGGGGCAAAAAGACATCGCCCTCAGGCCTTGTTCCAGGCACGCCACGCTCAATGCGTACAGCGCCCGGCGGCGCAAAAGGCGGCGTCAGATCAGCCGGCGCAACATCTCCCTCCATAGCCCCCAAAGACGGTGCAGCCGCCGGCGCAGGGCACGGATTAGGCGCGACCTTATAAACCTGCGCCGACGCCGAAGCAGAGCAGATGAAAAGTGAAAATATGCTCAGACCGAAAATGTTTTTGCAAATGAGTTGCAAACTTACACAAAACCGTTGCATTCAGCGCACACTCCGCGACTTTGACCAAACGAACTATAGTAAATCCTTTGTTTTCTAGTGACGTCATCCGAAAATCTTCTTAACGTCCTGATTGTCACGAAAAACGACCGTCTGAGTTTGGGGAGGACATAATAACAAGAATAAATAATAATAACGGCGAATAATCGTGTCGAGAAAGGGGTCGCTCAGGCGGCCCCTTTCCATTTTAACGGCGTCTACAGAATGTCATTAAATTCAAAGCCTGATTGCGGCGTCCCTAAAGCATTTCCAGGCCAAGTGTGCGGTTCGCCTGGAAAGGCTTTAAACGCTTCCAGGCGAAGCGTGTGTTGGTCGCTTTCCCAAAGCGCGTATAAACACAAGAACTGAAAGCGATTGAACGACTTGATCGCTCAGAAGTCGCTTTACAGCAGCGTAACAGAGGCGTTGATCGCCTCTTCCACCTGGTTGCGGCCAAATGGCTTGGCGATAAACTCCCGCGCGCCCAGCGCCCTACATTCAGCTGCGATCTCATCGCCAGGGTTCGCGGAAATCATGTAAACGGCGGCATGGGGGTCGTGGATCCGAATTTCTTCCAGCGCCCGCACGCCTCCCAATTTCGGCATGTTGACGTCCAGAAAAACAAGGTCGTAGCGGCCTTCTTTATACTTTTTCACCGCCTCTTCGCCATTCTCAGCCTCTTCGATGTAGACCATAAGATTGAGCTGATCGATGTACTTTTTCACAATCGAACGATGCGTACGCGAATCATCCACCACCAACACGGCCACATCTGCGCCTTCTGCTGAAACGCTGTCATCTTCTTTTGACAGTTTGACGTCGCCTTTTTCACCCGAAGCGGCTTCGATAACCCGCGCAACATGTTCCTGGGCGAATGGCTTGCCGATATATCCGCAAGCCCCGCCTTCGCGCGCTTCGGCCACCTTGCTGGCGGATCTATGAGCCGTCACCATCACAACGCGCGCTGCAGCATCTATGGCGCGTATCCGCCGCAACGCGGTAAGACCATCGATCTCAGGCATTGTAATATCCATGAAGACCAGATCATAAGCCGACAATTTATAGCGATCGATCGCTTCTGCACCGTCAACAGCCTCCACGATCTTCAGATCCGGATCTATCCGCATTATCGTTTTACGAAGCATATCCCGGGCGGCTCGGGAATCATCCACGATCAGTATACGGTTCACACTCATGATGCTTGTCCTTCAAAAGGTTCAGCCAATCCAAAGTTTTGCATTTTTGATACAACGACTAACGCTTTGGCGCCTTTATAGGTCGCCACATGTTCGGCCAGAACAGCGCCTTTGTCGGCCAAAGCGATAATCTCGTTCACAGAGGTCATTTGCGGCAAACAAAGTTCCGTATGAGAAAAACAGGCGCCTTGCAAACGGCCCGCGATGACGTTGGCGATTTCCCTCGCCGCATCAAGACGGTCATAGGCGCTCGTCTCATCGGGACAAAGACCAAGGGCCGCGCCGGCGGCGGCGCTGGCGAGGGAAGATGGGCACACCAAAAAAACGCCATAGGGCTCCTCGCACTTTAAAGCGACGAAAACACCGAAAGACGCAGCCTCAAAAGCCCCCGCATCGCTGGAGTGCTCATCAAGACGCATGTCAAACATCATGTCGAGGGCGTCGGCGAGCCCGCCGCACATTTCCTCGGACAATGCGTCTGCGTTCCATAAGTTATGAGCTTCTGCGCACATGCAGAAAGGTTAACGCAGCACCCGTAAAGAAAGACTTGCGTTCTGGTTGTTTTGGCGTCCGTCTGCAATCAAAAGGGTAAGGCGCTTATCCTCAAAGCGCCTTAACGATTTCCTCACACATTTTTTTCGCATCGCCGAACAACATCATAGTGTTATCGCGGAAGAACAGCTCGTTCTGAACGCCGGCATATCCCGCCGCCATACCACGCTTGACGAACAAAACCGTCCCGGCGTTTTCCACATCCAGGATCGGCATGCCGTAAATCGCACTAGCGGGATCTGTTTTCGCAGCTGGATTGGTGACGTCATTGGCGCCGATGACATAGGCGACGTCGGCGGTGGAGAATTCAGAATTGATATCCTCAAGTTCGAAGACCTCGTCATAGGGCACGTTCGCTTCAGCGAGGAGAACGTTCATATGCCCCGGCATACGGCCGGCCACCGGATGGATGGCGTACTTCACTTCAACGCCCTCTTTCTTAAGAACGTCCGCCATTTCGCGCAGCGCGTGCTGAGCCTGGGCCACCGCCATGCCGTACCCCGGCACGATGATGACCTTGCCGGCGTTTTTCATAATAAAGGCCGCATCGTCTGCGGAGCCCTGCTTCACAGGCCGGTCTTCCGCCGCACCGACGGCCGCCGCCGCCGCCTCATCGCCGCCGAACCCGCCGAGAATGACGGAGATGAACGACCGGTTCATGCCTTTACACATGATGTAGGACAGAATGGCGCCGGAAGAGCCCACAAGGGCGCCGGTGATGATCAGCGCCATATTTTCAAGCGTAAAGCCGATGCCCGCCGCCGCCCACCCGGAGTAGGAGTTCAGCATGGAGACCACAACCGGCATGTCGCCACCGCCGATCGGGATGATCAGCAAGAAGCCGATGATGAAGGCGAGGATCGTCAGAACCGCAAACAGGAAGACGGTTTGAGATCCCTGGGCGAAGGACATCAACAAAATCAGGAACACAATCGCCGCGCCGATGGCGATATTGATGAGATGTCGCGCCGGCAGCATGATCGGCTTGCCGGACATTCTGCCGCTGAGCTTAAGACCCGCAATAACGGAGCCTGAGAAAGTGATCGCGCCGATGGCGACGCCCAGTGACATCTCAATCATGCTCGCGGTTTTGATGTGGCCGTCCTTGAGGATCTCGAAAGCCGCAGGCGCCAAAAACGCAGCCCAGGCGATCAACACGGCGGATAAACCGACAAGCGAGTGGAACATCGCCACAAGCTGGGGCATGTCCGTCATCGGAACTTTTCTTGCGATTTGCGCGCCGAGCCCGCCGCCAATGCCGATAGCCAAAAGGATCAGGACCAGGGCGCCAAACCCCGGCTTGATGATCAGCAACGTCGTCACGACGGCGATGCCCATGCCGATCATGCCGAAACGGTTGCCGTCTCGAGAGGTTTCCGGGCTCGACAACCCCCGCAAAGCGAGAATGAAGAGCACGCCCGAGCCGACATATAGCAACGCTGCGGCGTTCGCAGAGTTCGGCGCGAAAAACAGAAGAACAGCAGCTATGAGGCCAAGTGCGACCGCAAGGATCTTAGACATGCTTAGCCCCCTATCGTTCTTTTTTCTTGTACATGGCGAGCATCCTCTGCGTGACGAGGAAACCGCCGAATATGTTGACGCTCGCCAGAGCGACTGCGACGAAGCCGAGCCCCTTGGCCCAGGTTGCATTTGCAGCGGACGCGGCGCTCGCCACATCCACCCCGACGGCGATAAGAGCGCCGACAATAACAACAGATGAGACCGCATTCGTCACGGACATCAGCGGCGTATGCAGAGCCGGGGTCACCGACCAGACGACGTAATAACCAACAAAAATCGCCAGGACGAAGATTGTGGCCAGAAAAACGAACTCTGAGATCGGACTGCCGCCTGCGATGGACATCAATTGTCCGGTAAGGCTTTCCGCCGCTTCCGCAGCTCGGTTGGCGGCCTCGGCCGCCTCGGCGGAAGCTTCCGCAGATTGCTGCGCCGCTTGCGCCGCCGCCGCGGCCGCCTCAGCAGCTTGATCCGCCGTTTCTTGCGCCTGTTCCAGATTTTGTTCCGACACGGGGTCCGTCTCCTTATTAAATCCTGTTGGCCGCTGTTGCTCCAGGCGCGGTTATTCCTTGGCCGGCGTTTCTCGGGCGTCGGCTTCCGCCTGCTCCTCGGCGTCCATTTCCGCCGCTTCATCGGGGCTCGCCGCCTGGGCGGCTGCAAAGGCCGGATGCACGACGGCGCCATCGCGGGTGAGCGTCACGCCCTTCATAATTTCATCGGCCCAGTCGATTTGCAGTTGGCCGGCCTCTTTATCCACAAGAGGCGATAGAAAGTTCAGCAAATTCTTGGCGTAAAGTTCAGAGGCGTTGCCAGCAAGCCGGCCCGGCACGTTCACATGGCCGACGATTTTAACGCCGTTTGCGTCAACAATCTCGCCCGGCTTCGACAGCGGGCAGTTTCCCCCCTGCTCCACCGCCAGGTCGACGACTACAGAGCCGGGCTTCATGCCCGCCACCATCTGTTCGGTGAGCAGCGTCGGCGCTTTGCGGCCTGGGATAAGAGCCGTCAGGATGACAATATCCTGCTTTTTCACATGCTCAGCGACAAGATCGGCCTGACGCTGTTTGAAATCGTCCGACATCTCCTTGGCGTAGCCGCCTTCGGTTTCAGCCGCTTTCATCGCGTCTTCGTCCACCGTCACAAAGGACGCGCCAAGGCTTTCCACCTGCTCCTTCGCGGCCCAGCGCACGTCCGTCGCCGAGACAATAGCGCCAAGACGGCGAGCGGTGGCGATCGCCTGCAGTCCGGCGACGCCCGCGCCCATCACGAAGGTCTTGGCCGGCGCCACAGTTCCAGCGGCGGTCATCATCATCGGCATCGCCCGACCGAATTCGGCCGCAGCGTCGATCACGGCCTTGTAACCGGCAAGGTTCGACTGCGAGGACAGAATGTCCATGGATTGCGCCCGGGTGATGCGGGGCATGAACTCCATCGCAAAAGCCGTAACGCCCGCTTTGGCGTAATTGGCCACCGAATCGGGGTCTGCATAAGGGGACAGGGCTGCGGCGAGGATCGCGCCCCTGGGGATAAGGTCGAGTTCCGCGTCCGTTGGACGTTGGACCTTCAAAACAATATCAGCGTCGGAATATAAGGCGGACGGCGAGGACGCAATCTCCGCGCCCGCTTCAGCATAGGCGCTGTCGGCAATCGCCGCACCATCGCCAGCGCCGCCTTCTACACAAACGGCGAAGCCGAGCCCAACATATTTTTTCACTGTCTCGGGGGATGCGGCCACCCGCGTCTCGCCGGGTCGCGTTTCCTTGGGAACTGCGATTTTCATGAGATCTGCTTTCTGAGGGTTTGCGCGCCGGCGAAAACCGAAACGCCGCCCGCTCTACTCTTCTTTAAAAAAGGTCTCGAGAATGAACTTTATGACAAAAATTGTTACAAAGCCTACGAAAAAGCCGGTAACCGGCTGATCCCGCAGGGCCATCGCCGCCCAGATGGTCAAGAAGGCGGCGACGCCCATGCCCCAGCTGGTGAGGCGCATAACGAAACCGAAGGTCTTCGTCGCCTGAACGGCATCCATTTCGCCGCGTTTATAATCCGTTTCGGCCATCGCTTGCTCGCCCTTTCTTTTCTGCCGTGGAACGCTGCGCCATTCCGGGCGCACGCACTCTATCTTTTGGTTTCTAAAGATTTTTTATATTTCGACAAGACGCAGCATCATTACACGACCCCGACGCGCACTGGCCAAACCGAAAACAAAGAGCGTAAAGCCGAAACGAAACCAACGGGTTCGTCCATCATGATATGATGATGGGCGTTCGGGATAATCACGATCGGCGCCCGCCCGCCAGTTTGCTGCCGCAGATGGGCGAAGGTTTCCTCAGACGAAAACGCCGATTTTCCGCCATAAATAAAGGCCAAAGGGCATCGTGCAGCGAGGAATAGATCGCGTTTGAAGTGCAGATCGAAATTGCGTCCCATCGCGGGATCGAAGGCCCATGTCCATCCGGACTTTTCCGGCGCTTCGGGCAAGGGCGCACGTTTCAAGGCGGTGCGGGCGATGTAATCCACCAAAAACAGATTGTCGCAAGGCTGGTTCGGCAAAAACCGGAACCGCGCCAACGCTTCGGCCTCCGTTTCATAGACCTTGTTCGGGCGCACCGGCTCCGTCTCGGGCGTTTTGCGGGAAAAGTGATATCCCTCGTCCGGATCCGGCGGCATGATCGGACTGTCCACAATCACAGCGCCTTTCAAGCGCTCCCCCGCCTCCTCCACTGCGCCAAGCACGACATAGCCGCCAAAGGAATGGCCAACGGCGATCGGGCGCGTGACGTCGTAAAGGCCAGCAGCTTCGGCCACGGCGAACAACTCCTGCACCATCGTTTGCAAAGAATAGGACTCCCGCCAGCCGCTGCGCCCCATACCGCCGATATGGAAGGCGGCGATGCGAAACTGATCGGCGAAAAACGGAGCCAGAGGGGCCCACCACCTGGCGTGCGCCCGGCCGCCATGGACAAGAATAAGACCGGGTCGGCCGCGCTCGCCCCATGTCAGATAGCGGATCGGCGCGCCGGCGACCTCAATTTCCTGCTCTTCAGACGTCTGCGCGATATGATCTTCAAACCATTGGGGCGCCGGAGGTTTGGCGCCGCCAAGGCCTTTCAACAGACGTATCCGTTCTTCTTCATCTTTGTCAGACGCCTTTGCGCCGGCTTGTGTCATTGCGCCTGTCATGGGCGACCTTCTTTTGCTTTAACACGCTCTTTAGAGCATCGAGAGGGATGAGAATCTGCTTTTCAGACGTGAAAAACCTCACCTACATTAGTGTACGGACTTATTAAACACGTATCTTTTGGATAAAGCAAAGTTCACCCCCGCGCCAGCCAACGACCCCGCTGCGACGCCAAGGGCCGGTATGGCCGCGACCGCATCGCTGTAGGCCACGCACGCCATGAATACGCCGAAATTCACGGTCCCCCCGAACGCATTCGCCGAGAGGAAATGCAGCCATTGCAGCACAACGGCGGGGTTGTCGTCGCGAAACGTAAACTTGCGGTTTAAAAACCAAGTCGTCGTTACAGCGGCCAAAAAAGACACAGCGCGCGCCGCATAAAATGCAACGCCGAGACCGCTTGACAGCCACGTTACGACAAATGCATCGACGATGAAACCAATCAATCCAACGCCGCCGAACCGAACCGCCTGACGAAATGTCGTCACGCCGACGCCCTGGTTTTATCGTCGAGGACGGCCTTGTACGCAGCGTGAACCGAAGGGACCCCCAGGTAATGGAGCCGTTTGGTCTCCCCCCTGCCCCTTGTGACGGAATCCAGCACGAGACCGCAAAAAGAACTTAAAACACCTATTAACATAACGCCCACTGATAAAATCGCCGTTGGGAAACGGGGGACCAGTCCTGTGGCGATGAACTCCATAACGATCGGGTATCCAAGCGCCAAACTCACCGCGACACAGGCAAGACCCACAGATCCGAAAAGCAGCATCGGACGCTCCTGCTTTACAAGGATAAGGATCATCCACAAAATCCGAAACCCGTCGGAAAACGTTTTTAGCTTGCTTGCGGACTCCTCCGGCCGCTCCCCGTAGTCGGTTTCGATCTCGGCGGAGGGCATGCGCAGCTCAAGGGCGTGGACGGTCAGCTCCGTTTCGATTTCAAAGCCCGAAGACATGGCGGGAAAGGATTTCACGAAGCGCCGGGAAAACACCCGATACCCGGACAGCATGTCCTTGTAATCGTCGCCGAAGATCCAGCGCACGATGCCGGTCAGCATCCTGTTGCCGAACTTGTGGCCGGCCCGATACTCCTCCAGCGCCTCCAACCGGCGGGCGCCGTTCACCATGTCGAGACCTTCGTCCACAAGGCGATGAATGAAAGCGGGGGCGTCGGCGGCGGCGTAGGTGTCGTCGCCGTCGATCATCACGTAAATGTCGGCGTCGATGTCGGCGAACATACGGCGCACGACAGCGCCTTTGCCGCGCCGGCGCTCAAGGCGCACGATAGCGCCCGCATCCCGCGCGACCGCGCCGGTGTCGTCGGTGGAGTTGTTGTCGTAGACGTAGATTTCCGCATGGGGCAACGCGGCGCGGAAATCCCGCACCACCGCTCCGATCGCGGCGGCTTCATTGTAGCAGGGGATGATCACCGCCGTGCGCAGCAGGGATATATCGACGCCGTTCTCCAAAACACCGACGCTTCCGTCCATGAGAGCGCTCTCCAAAACCCCGTTTGTACAGCCAGCAAAGGGCGAGACATAACAAATGTTTTGCGACCGCGATAGACTGAACCGCTGGAGCTGGAAATCTCACACCGTGAGATAAACTAAAGGTGCAAGGCTGTATTGAGGTTACAAAGACCGGACGTGTTGATCGATGGCGCCGAACAGGCTCGCCCCCTCTTTGTCGCGCATCTCAATTTCGACGTGATCGCCAAACTTCATAAACGGCGTCTGCGGAGCGCCGTTTTCGATGGTCTCGATCATTCTGATCTCAGCGATGCAGGAATAACCGACCCCGCCCTCCACGATGGGCTTGCCCGCTCCCCCGTCAAGCTTGTTGGAGACCGTTCCCGATCCGATGATAGAGCCGGCGCAAAGCGGCCGGGTTTTTGCGGCATGGGCGATGAGGCGGCCGAAGTCGAATGTCATGTCCACGCCCGCATCGGCGCAGCCGAACGGCTCTCCATTGTACCGCACAAGCAACGGCAAATGGACTTTGCCGTCCCGCCACGCGTCCCCCAGCTCATCGGGCGTCACGGCGCAGGGGCTGAAGGCGCTTGAGGGCTTCGACTGGAAAAAGCCGAACCCTTTCGCCAGCTCCGCTGGTATGAGACCGCGCAAGGACACGTCGTTCACAAGCATGATGAGGCGAATGCGCTCCAGCGCCTCCTGCGGCGACGCCCCCATCGGCGTGTCGTCCACAATCACCGCAATCTCAGCTTCCATATCTATGCCGAACGTTGCGTCGTCGGGCATGACGATATCCTCGCGGGGGCCGAGAAAACTGTCGGACCCGCCCTGATACATCAAAGGATCGGTCCAAAAGCTGTCCGGCATGTCCGCGTTGCGGGCCTTGCGCACCAGCTCCACATGGTTGACATAGGCTGACCCGTCCGCCCACTGATAAGCGCGCGGCAATGGCGCTGCGCAGTCGGCCTCGTTGAAAGCCTGCCCGATTGTGCGATCAGCTTCAAGCTTGTCGGCGAGGTCTCTCAAGGCTTGCGATGCAGAAGGCCAATCGTCGAGGGCGGCCTGCAGCGTCGGCGCGATGGCGCCGGCGTCGATGCAACGCGAAAGGTCTTGCGACACCACGACGAGACGCCCGTCGCGCCCTGACTTCAAGCTGGCGAGTTTCACAGCGTCTCTCCCTGGATGTTTTAATTGGTCTCGTGCAGCCACGCGGCATGGCGCGGCGCCCGTTTCGTCTTGGACCATTCCTCAAGCATCGCCGGGGCGACCTCGCGCAGTTTTTTCATTTGCTCCGGCGTCCCCGTATTGGCCGCAAGTTCGATCCTGTGGCCGTTGGGATCGAAGAAATAGATCGATTTGAAAATACCGTGGTTGGTGGGGCCGAGGACGTCGATCCCCTCCCCCTCGATCCGCTCTTTCGCGGCGAGCAAGGCGTCGAGATCCTCCACTTCGAAGGCGATGTGCTGGACCCATTCGGGCGTGTTGCGGTCGCGATCCATGGGCGCTTGGGTGGGCAACTCGAAAAACGCCAGAACATTGCCCATGCCGGCGTCGAGAAAGACGTGCATGTAGGGGTCCGGGGCCTTCGTCGACGGCACTTCGTCCTCAGCGATCGCAAGCTGAAAGTCCATGTTCAGCACACGCTGGTAAAACTCAACAGTCTCCCTGGCGTCCTTACACCGGTAGGCGACATGATGAATGCGTTTCAGCTTCACGGTCATGGCCGTCTTCCTTACGCGTTCTCTTTTTCCTCGCCAAGGACGCCGCGCGCCACCTGGTCGCGTTCGATGGATTCGAACAGCGCCTTGAAGTTGCCTTCGCCGAACCCTT
Source organism: Pseudomonadota bacterium (assembly GCA_039183635.1). Lineage (GTDB taxonomy): Bacteria > Pseudomonadota > Alphaproteobacteria > Caulobacterales > Parvularculaceae > JBCDBL01. The sequence goes on along the minus strand of JBCDBL010000015.1, from coordinate 5,639 downwards.
CGTCCTTCTTGCGCTCAATGAACTCAAAGAAGACCGGCCCGATGAGGGTTTCAGAAAAGATCTGCAGCAACAGCCGGGGATCGCCCTCCTCCGTCGATCCGTCCAGCAAAATGCCGCGGGCCTTCAAGTCCTCCACAGGCTCGCCATGGCCGGGAAGACGCCCGTCCAGCATGTCGTAGTAAGCATCCGGCGGCGGCGTCATGAACGGCGCGCCCTTGTCTTTCAACCTGTCCCAGCACCCGACGAGATCGTCGCAGGAAAATGCGATGTGCTGAATGCCCTCGCCGTTGTACTGCATGAGATATTCTTCAATCTGGCCCTTGCCGCCGGCGCCTTCCTCATTCAGGGGAATACGGATTTTTCCATCGGGCGCCGTCATGGCGCGGGAGACAAGACCGGTGTATTCGCCCTTGATGTCGAAAAAGCGGATCTCCCGGAAATTGAACAGGCGCTCGTAATACTCCGCCCAATAGTCCATGCGACCGCGATAGACGTTGTGGGTGAGATGGTCGATCACCTTGAACCCGCAGCCTTCGGGATTGCGGTCGACGCCCTCCAGATACTCAAAATCGATATCGTAGATCGACGCGCCGGGGGCATACCGGTCGACGAGATAGAGCAGCGCTCCGCCGATCCCCTTGATCGCCGGCAAGCGCAGCTCCATAGGCCCTGTCGGCACATCGATGGGCTGCGCGCCCTTTTCAAGGGCGAGGGCGTAGGCCTTCTTGGCGTCGCGCACCCGGAACGCCATACCGCATACGGAGGGGCCATGCTCCTGCGCATAAAAGTAAGCGGGCGAGTTCGGCTCGTAATTCAAGATGAAGTTAATGTCGCCCTGACGCCATAGATCGACGTCCTTGGAGCGGTGGCGCGCCACCTTTGCAAATCCGATCTTCTCGAAGACATTCTCCAGAACACCGCGTTCCGGCGCCGTGAACTCCACAAACTCGAACCCGTCAAGGCCCATTGGGTTTTCAAATAAATCCGTCATATTCGCATCCCCTCGCCAGGATTAACGCATTATGAAAGCTAAGGACTTGATTTTATAAGCGGTTCGGGCCATTTTGTATTTTAAACAACCTGTTGTGATTGCAACTATATAGGCATGCGCTATGGATGTCAAACCCGCACCGTCCGTTATTGAGCTGGACGCATTCCTGCCGTACCAGATTACGCGTCTGGCCGATCAAATCGCGCGCCGCACTGCGGCCATCGCCAAACGCCATGACGGGCTCAACCTTTCACAATGGCGCGTGCTCGCCGCCGTCGCCGAGCGTCCCGGGCGAACCGCCAACGAGGTGGTCGCCGTCACCCCTATGGACAAAGGCATCGTCAGTCGGGCCGTGAAAAGTCTTATCGAGATGAATCTGATTTCACGAAAGGCCTCCAAAAAGGATGGCCGAATCAGCCGTCTTTTCCTCACCGTCAAAGGACGGCGGTCTTACGACGCGATGGCCGCCGAAATACGGGGTGTGGATGAAACCTTGCGCGCACCCCTGAGCCAGCAGGAATACGCCCACCTCCAGGACATGCTGCAAAAACTGATATTGCAGACCTGAACGTAAAACGGCTTGACGCCGCACCGGTCCATTTTCGGATACAGCCGGTTCAAAATTCACAGGTATTGCGACAAATATCACGCTTTGCGTTACGCACGCCCGGCAAAGCGGTTTATAGTCCCCCTATTCATCCGTCTGATTCTGGATCGTTGGAGAGCTATGCAGCAGATCGGTCGCTATCAAATCCGCAAGCCCCTCGGCGCCGGCGCTATGGCCGACGTGTTCGAGGCCTTCGATCCTGAGATCAACCGCACGCTCGCCATCAAGGTTCTGAAAACCGAGCGCTGCGTGGACGATGAATATGTGAGCCGGTTCGTGCGCGAGGCGAAGGCGGCGGGAGCGATGTCCCACAAGAACATCGTCACCATCTTCGACGTCGGGGAGCATGAAGACAAACCCTACATCCTGATGGAGATGGTCGACGGCGCGCCGATGGATGAGCTGTTGAAAAAGGGCGAGAAGCTGTCGCTTAAAAGTATTCTATCGATCGGCGTACAGCTCGCCGACGCCCTCGACTACGCTCACAAAAAAGGCATCGTCCACCGGGACATCAAACCGTCCAATATCATGTTTCTGAAAGACGGTGAGACGGTGAAGATCACCGATTTCGGAATCGCCCGGGTTGAAGATCCGGCGGACCAGGAAAAAACGATGGCCGGCATGGTGCTCGGGACGCCGCAGTACATGAGCCCCGAGCAGGTGCTGGGTAAATCGGTAGACGGCCGGTCCGACCTGTTTTCCGTAGGCGTGGTGCTATACCAACTGCTCACAGGCAAGAAGCCATTCCCGGGCGAGACCATCGGCAGCTTGATGGTGCAAATCACAAAGGAAGAAGCGCCGTCGATGCGCGGCCTCAACACCTCCATTCCCGTCGGGGTGCAGCATATTGTCGAAAAGTTGCTGGCGAAATCCCCGGACGGACGGTTTCAGGACGGTAAATCCCTGAAGTCAGCTCTGACGGCGCAGATCCGCCAGCTGGAGGACGCCGAACACGCCTCCGACAAGCCGGGCTATATTCCGCTCAGATACAAGTTAACCGGCGCCATGGCGCTCGGCGTTGCTGTGGTCATGATCGTTAGCGTGGCTCTCATACAATCGCGACTGAGCGATATGTTGACGGATCTCACCATCGATTCGGGCACGTCGCTCGCTAACTTTATCGCCACCGTAAGCGCACTTCCGTTAATTCAGGAGGAACAGCGGCGGCTGGAAGCCGAACGGGCCGGACGGGAGCCGTCAAGCCGCAGCAACGCCAAGATCGAGCGGTTCGTTGAGGACACGATGCGGCGGCAATCCTTCGCCTATCTCCATGTGGCCAACCGAAACGGCGTCGTGCGCGCCTCGTCCGATCCGTCCCTTATCGGCGAACAGATGCCCATCGTGGCGCGGATCCCTTTGCGTACGGGCGAAGACGGCCTCAACGCAGCCTATGCGCGCACCGGAGACGGCGAACGCGTCTTCGACTTTTCCACCCCCATAACACTGCGCGACACCAATCTGGGGGAAGTACGCCTCGGCATGTCCCGGGCGCCGGTCAGCAATGCGCTCGGCGCGTCCTTGCTGCTTTTGTCCGTTCTCGCCGCAATTATCGTCGCAGCGGTGTGCGCAAGCGCGTATTATCTTATCGGCCTGTTATCAAAACCTTTGAAAACCCTGCGCATGTCCATGGAAGATCTGGCCGAGGGCAATGTCGACGTGCGCATCAGCCAAATGCGCGACGACGAAGTCGGCGATGTCTTCGCCGCCTTCAACACCCTTGCAGCCAGCATCGGACAAACCAAGACGCCGACGGCGGCTGCAGATGACGCACCGCACGAGGACGCCCCGACGCCCCTGGCGTGCGAGGAGGCCGACGCAGCATTGGAAGACGCAACCGTCCTGCAGCGTCCTGCGCAAAACGCCAGCGGCGACAAAGAAGATGGAGACGCCGAAGATAAGACCCGCATCGTTAGACGGCAGACGATCAGCGAAGCGAAAGCGGACACATGAAACATCTGCGTACGTTCGCCCTTTTTGCCTTTGCGACCGCTTTGTCGGCTTGCGCCTACATAGAACTGCCGACACGCCGCGTCGGAGGAGATGCGGAATATTATGTTGTCACCGCAAAGGGCAAGGATACGGCCGCTTCCCTTGCGGCGGAGTTTCTGGGCGATGCAGACAAAGCCTGGATCATTGAGGATGTCAACGGGATTGAAACCGTCAGCCGCGGACGAAAAATCGCAATCCCCCGTGGCGCGTTCACATTGCCGCCGCTGGAGGGGGAGAAATATCAAACCGTCCCTATTTTGACCTACCACAGATTCACCAAAGGGGCGTATCGCGACGATCGCCTGGAGATCTCCGCGAAAGATTTTGAACGACAACTTTCGTACTTAAAAAAGAATGGATATCGCATCATTTCAATGGCGCAACTGCGCGACCATCTGAATGGGCGCGCGCCCATTCCCCGCCGCGCCGTCGTTCTCACCATCGACGACGGATTTCGTTCCGCCTACACAGTTGCGTTTCCTCTTCTGAAAAAATACAACGCCCCAGCCACAATTTATGTGTACTCAGACTTTGTCGGCGCAGGATCGGCCCTTAAATGGGATCATATGAAAGAAATGACGGCGAGCGGTCTTGTCGATATTCAACCGCACTCTAAAACCCATGCCAATTTCGCCTTAAAACTGGACGGCGAGACCGACAAAGCCTACCGCAAGCGTATACGTGAGGAGCTGTCCGTACCAGCCCGCCTGTTTAAGAAACGCCTGGGCGTCAATGCCCATAGCTTCGCCTACCCCTATGGCGCAGTGAATGCTGAAATTGCGGCGATGGCGGAAAAAGCCGGATATGATACGGCGGTGACGGTTTTACGAGGAGCCAATGCGTCTTATGCTGACCCTTATCTGTTGAAGCGCAGGATGGTTTTTGGCGATCATACGATGTCGGACTTTCAACGGTTTTTGAAAGTCGAGGCCGGCGCATGAGATTTAATACCAGCACCCGTTTCTTGGCGACGACCCTCGGGGTTATGTGCCTTGCAGCTCCAGCACAGGCGGACTGGCGCGCCGAGGCGCAGGCGGCGGTTGATGACGGCCGCTATCTTGAAGCTTTGCACTATATCTCGCTTGCAAAAGCCAATACGCCGCGGGACTCCGCACTGACAGCGGAAAAAGAGAATATTCAAGCAAAACTGAATGATGAAAGAAACCGCCTTGTGAAACAGGCGAAAAGCGCCAACGCCAAAGGACGGCGCAAGCAGGCCGGGTCAATCTACCGGGCTGTGCTGGCGGTCGACCCCAACAACAAAGTCGCCCGTGCAGCGTTGCGCAAGATGGAGCGCGCCTCAACCCTCACCCTTATTCAGAAAACGAATACCCAAGTTCAGGCGGCTGCACGGCAAAACGAGCGTGCAAAAAAAACCTCGGCGCAAGAGGCTGCCCCTAAAGCCGATCCAAGCCTCTTGCAAGACGCCGAAGCGGCCCTTGCTAGAGGAGATGCGGCCCACGCGATTGCAGCGCTTGAAAAACATTTACAAATCGAACCAAAGGACAGCCACGTCGTTTCCGTGCTTGACGCCGCCTACAAAAGACAAGCCGACGCGGACCTGAAAGACGGCGAAGATAAACGCGCCCTCGCGTATCTTGAAAAACGTTTCGCCCTGTCCAAAACGAAGGCTGCGGAGGCGGACCTTAACGCCTTACGCTTTCAAATCGCAGATGAATTGTATGCGGAAGGTTTAAAGCTCTACGACAATGACCTTGAACGGGCTATCGCCATATGGCGGAAAGCCGTCGAGACGGACCCCGGCCATCTCGAAGCCCGCAGGCAATTGGACGAGGCCATAGCCGTACGCAGTACGCTGCAATCGATTAATGAAGGAATGTAGAACGTTGTGCGCACGCCCCGGCGACGGCTCAATTCGATGAAGCGCCCAATTCCGCGAGCGTCTTCAGGATACCGCGCACTTCTTCTAACTTAAGCTGCGCCCGCGAGTGGTCGGGCTTGGCGTTTACCGCATCGGAAAAAGCCTTTTCCGCAGCTTCGAACTCTTCGTCCAGAAACGCCTCTTCGCCTCGTTGGAAATAAATATCGGCG
>JBCDBL010000014.1:0-42549 GCA_039183635.1 Pseudomonadota bacterium | reverse complement strand
GTAATCCGGATCGGTATAATGACCTTTATCATGATCTAAAAAATTACGATTCGGATCAATATGCTCTTCTGTGGCGCGAGACATATAAGCGCAACCATACGGGTTGTTGGCGTGTACAAATAATACAGCTACGTCATCAGGCAATGAACGGTAGTTTCCGTTTAAGACCCAATAGACCTGGGATGCCGCGCCGGCGTAAAACTCCTGACCATGGGTTCCGCTAAAAACCATTAAAACACGGCTTGCATCTGAGGGACCAAACCAGGCGGTGTCGGTTGCCAGATCCTCTCCCTCAGGCCCTTTTGCGTTCGGGTTTATATATGTTTCAACACGCGCATCTGTATTCCGCACAGCAGACAGAAACTTTGACCGCGCCTCCACATATGTCGAGGAAAAGCAGTCTTCAATATTAACAGAAAGATCAGCAGGCATCCTTAAACCTTTACCATCCTATTTATACAATTTAAGAAGTTAGTCTCGATTTAGTCGATAAATCTCATATTCCATCTCTCCACGCGTCGGCAAAACACGGCTCTGTTCGTATTTAAAGCCGAGTCGCCCGATCACGCGTTTGGAGGGCTCATTTTCAGCTTCTATCAAAGCAACAACATTTTCCTTATCCAGAACTTCAAATGAGTATTTTACAAGCCCTTTGGCGACTTCGGTTGCATACCCCTTACCGCGATGAGCTTCCAAAAGAAGATATGCGATCTCCAACTGCTCAGGCGGGCTCAGCTCATCAACTTTCCACAAAGCCGCTTTCCCGATAAAGCCCTCCTCTTCCGGCACGCCTTTTTCGAAAATCATGAGGAACCCGTATCCGCGCTCATTATAGATGTTAATCCACACCTTTATGCGTTCGGCCATTTCCTCGTCGTTATAATACTTGCCATGGAAGTGGTATTTCAAAATCAATTCATCTTCACGAAGACGTATTGCATAATCAACATCGTCAACAAGAACGGGCCGCATAATTAGACGTTCCGTTTCAATAACGCCTGATGGGTGTGTCATGTTCTATCCTCCAAGTCTTCATTATAAATTGATCGGTTTTCCCGCACCAATCCCTCGAAAAAATCACCCGGTTTAAACCGTTGGGCTGTCGCCGCATCATATGCTTTCAAACGCTCTGCAAAAACTTTCGCTCCTATCGTATCCACATACGAAAGCGGCCCGCCCGTCCATTTTGGAAATGCGCAGCCCATAAGGGCGCCAATATCAACCGCCAGCGGATCATCCGTGAGACCCTCGTCAAGACAACGCAATGCCGCACAAACTTGCGCGTCGAGCAATCGCATCTTTATAACATCAATCCGCGCAGAGCTGTCAGTCCCCCCCTCATAGGGAAATAGCCTGTGTAGGTCTGGCCACAAGCGCTCTGCACGGCCATCACCGTCGTATGCGTACAATCCGGCTTCCGCCTTGCGTCCCAATCGACCCGCATCAACCAACGTCTCCAGCATCTCGATGACCTCAGCCGCGCCTGGAGCAGCACGCCCAAGGTCAATCGCCTGACGCATCGCGCCGATCGAAACATCGCCACCCATAAGGTCGTTCAACGCCAGCGGCCCCATCGGCATCCCCAGAATCTGGCCGGCGTTTTCGATCACAGCAGGGTGAACGCCCTCCTTCAACAGATGCAAACCTTCCTGCGCGTATGCAGCCGCTATGCAGCTCGTTACATAACCGCGATCGGGTGCGAGAACGATGGGAAGCTTTCCGATTTGCCGCACAAAACCAAAAGCCGTAGAAATGGCGTGGCTCTCCGTTCCCGCGCCTGGCGAAATCTCCACAAGCTCCATACGCGGAACAGGGCCGAGAAAATGAAGTCCGGTAAATCGTTCTTTATGCTGTAGTACTCCTGCGAGCTCATTAACAGATATCGTAGACGTATTCGTGCATAAAATCGCTTCGCCAGGAAGTATGTCGTCGACAGCGCGCAGCACGTCCTTTTTGACGTCGATGTCTTCGACGACCGCTTCCACAACAATATCAGCATCGCCAAGCGCGCTGAAATCGCCAGCCGCACCGATACGCTCCAAAACGTCTTGCTTTCGCCCCTCAGACGCCAAACCTTTTTTCACCAAGGCGTCATAAGCCGCCGCAGCGCGCTGACGCCCATCTGAAACCATTTCGGCAGACGTGTCGGAGAGAACGACATCGAGACCGGACAAAGCGGCCGCCAATGCGATGCCGGAGCCCATATTCCCCGCACCAACAACGCCGAGCTTTCCTATTGGGTTTACCGGCGCCTCAACTGCTTTGCGAAGAATACGAGGTCCCAAAAACTCAGAGCGGATCATATTCTGCGACGACGCATCTTGCACGAGCTTCGTAAAATGCGCGGCCTCGATACGGAAACCTTCCTCAATCGTTGTCAACGCGCCTTCGTAAATACAAGTGAGAATTGATGTAGGCGCAGGATAATTGCCGCCATAGACCGCCGAAGAGCGCGCATTTGCAAAAATAAGATGCCACCGCGCAGAGTCTTGGGGACCGCCGCCTGGAATGCGAAAGCCTTTTTCATCCCATGGCTGCACGGCCGGAGCGTTCGCGCCCTGTACATACGCCTTAGCGGCGCCAATAAGCTCATTACTTGGAACAATCTCATCGACCAGACCGCACGCCAATGCCTCAGACGGCGAGAGAGCGTTATTGAACGCCATGACATCAATCGCTTTTTTCAAACCGATAAGGCGCGGCAATCGCTGCGTACCGCCGGCGCTCGGAAGCAAACCGATCGTTGATTCCGGCAGACCAAGGCGTATCGTTTCATCATCGGCGACAACGCGGTAATGAGACGCGAGACAAACTTCCAATCCTCCGCCAAGCGCAGAGCCGTTAATCGCAGCCGCGACAGGCTTACCGCACGTTTCAAGCCTCCGCAGCGCATTCACCAAAGGGCGCAACTGGTCATAAACCGCATGCGCCGTGTCCCAGGGCGCATCGCCGCGTTGGGCGGCGCGACACTTGCGATACAACATTTTAATGTCGCCGCCCGCAAGAAATGTGGGCTTTGCACTTGAGATCACCAGGCCTGACGCCTTCTCATCCTCGACAAACCGGTCGATCGCTCCAATAAAGTGATCGAGGCTTTCATCGTTCAAGACATTGGCCTCAAGCCCTGGCGCATCCCAAACGAGATGAGCGACGCCGTCAGGGTCAACGCTATAACGCACATGCATTTCTTTCGAACGCGTCATACTATTCATGCCGCCCGCTCCACAATTGCTGCGGTGCTGAGACCAAGCCCCGCGCACAGCGTGACAAGACCAACCTCTTTATCCGCCCGTTCTAATTCATCAACCAGAGTCCCAAGGAGCATGCCGCCCGTTGCGCCAATCGGATGACCGAGCGCGATGGCGCCGCCATTTACATTTACAATGTCAGAATCAAGATCGAAAACACGCATGTACCGTAAAGGCACAGAAGCAAAAGCCTCATTCACCTCAAACAGGTCGATGTCGCCAACAGACATGCCTGTCTTTTTCAAAAGGCGCTCCGTGATTTTTTCAGGACCGACCAACATCAAGGAAGGGTCGCTGCCGATGGAGCCACAAGCCCGTATCACTGCACGCGGCTTTAGCCCACATCGCTCTCCGGCCTCTTTCGAGCCGACGAGAACGCCCGACGCACCATCGACAATCCCCGATGAGTTTCCGGGGTGGTGCACGAAATCAATCGCCTCCATCTCAGGGAAACGCTGCAAAAGAACGCTGGCGAAACCGCGTTCAGCGAAACTCGGAAAAGACGGCTTCAAATTGCCAAGCGTCTCTACTGTCGTTCCCGGGCGCAGATGCTCATCTTTATCAAGAACAATTTGTCCATTAACATCACGAATCGGCAAAATAGCGCCGTCAAAACGCCCCTCTTCCCAGGCTTGCGCCGCACGCCTCTGGCTTTCCGCCGCATATGCGTCGACATCGCGGCGCACAAACCCCTCGATCGTCGCCAAAGCATCAGCAGCGACCCCTTGCAGAACCGAACCGATATTCGCCGTAAGCGTTGGATCTGTAGAGACCGAACCGCCGGCGCCGTCCATAGGCACGCGGCCCATCATTTCTACGCCGCCGCCTACAGCAAGATCCGTCTGACCGGACATAACCTTCGCAGCGGCGATGTTCATCGCATCCAGACCGCTTGCGCAAAAGCTGTTCACCTGAATGCCGGCGACCGAATGGGCGTATCCCGCACCAAGAACAGACGCGCGCGCAATATTCGCACCCTGCTCTCGATATGGTTCGCATACGCCTAAAATAACATCTTCTACCGAATCTGTGTCGAGATTATTTCGGTTCCGCAACGCCTGCAGTATCTGAATCACCGCATCTATAGCGGTGACGCCATGCAGACCGCCTGTAGGCTTTCCTCGCCCACGAGGCGTCCGGGCATGATCGTATATATAGCACTCGTTCATAACGTTCCGAACCTCACTTAAGAACTTCCGCCAGTAATACGCCTCCTTTAAACGGCCTTCCACTCAGCCTTGAAAATACGAGGTATTCGCGCCCCTTTGTTCAATAAGGACCGCAAACATAGTCAATATCAGCATGAATATTGAAACAGTCCGCCGCTTTAACAACGGCGCAAAGCCAACCGGAGTCCCCTATACCCAAGGCCCTTGAATGCCCTTCAACCGACGCCAAGACATCGAAGCCTGAAGCATGACAAGCTCACCACTTTTTAAAGGTCACCATTTGCATAAGTCGATATACAGATATTATCTGTATGTATATTATATATCGCCTTTTAAGCACGTTGAACTGTGTGACAATTTGATTGAGATGGTGAACGCATGAAGTGAAAGTCTAGACACCCCATATTGTACGCGATTGCATAGCCTTATTATTGATGAGCGAAAGGAAACTCGACATGAAAAAAGTGTTTTGCGCAGCAGCCTGCCTTGCTGCAACTGTCTCCGCCGCCGCAGCCCATGGCCCGCCCGATGCGCCTGCCGCGCCAGAGAAGATGCCGAACGTCCTGTTCGATCACCCTGTGCTTATAACATTTACGGATCTCGCCATTTTACCGGTGCGCGTAAACTCCAACAAAACGATCGAATTCATGGAAATTAATCTCCAAAAGATCGATCAATCCGTCGCCGATCGCGGCGCGTGGACCTGGAAGAATGGGGACTTCTGCATCTACCCTGGCGATGATATTGTCTGTTTCGCCATGGAAAACGAAGTAACGCCTGGCATCGCCTACAATACCCAGGCGCGCATGCTGAATCTTAAAGGCGAAGAACAAGAACGCATGCCGGTGAACGTCATGCTTGTACGATCACCGGAATAGCGCGCCTGTCGCAGCGATAGACGCTCTTAATGAAGCGCCTATCGCGCGCACAGTTCCGCTAGACCATATCCTCTTCGAAAATACATACGGCGTTTGCGCTGTCTTTCGGATCAACGACGAGGCGCCCGTCCCGCTTGATAAACGTGACGCCGTTTTCCTTAAAGATCTCTTCCGTTCTAGCAAGGTCACCCGCCCAGAAGAACGTTGCAGCAAGAAACGGCGTGTGCGGGATCTCTATGTCGCCAAGATATTTAGCGGCATGCTCCGGGCGCATAAACACAAACCGGGTTTTGTTCGCAAATGTAAAAACCGCTTCGTCGCCTTTGACATCATAAGGAACGCCCAAAACAGCCGCGTACCCGTCCGCCGCTTTAACAACATCATCGACGCAGATAAGATTGCCGGAAATGCCCTTTACCGTATTAGGGTGAATAAGATATTCAGCAACATAGTTTTCGTGCGGTGCAAGGTGTTTTAGCACAGCAACAAAAACCTCCGGACAATACTCTTCCGGCAAGCCCATAACCTCCATCGGCACAGAGTGCTCAACGCCTGTTTCCGCGGAGGTCCATACACGGGTTATCGGCGTGAAAGCAGGAGTATAGTCATACCCTTTTCTATCGAAGTCTTCTTGTAAAGCACGCACATCGTCAAAGGCGAACATGATCTTTCCAAGATGATCGCCCCATTTTTGCAGGCGCGCGCCATATCCCGCATCGGGCAAGCCGGAGATAGATACGTTTAAAACCTCGTAATAACTACGGCGTTCGAACATTGCATAACGGTTTCTATTCGCATGCTGCTTGCCCCGGTCGCCATCCTCGTAATGGGCGCTGATAGGCGTCAATTTAAATCCCATACGCTCATATTTTTCGAAGGTCGGCTCCACCTCTGCGCTTACGACGGCGACGTTCTCGATACCAATGGTTTTAGGACTGCTCATAAGATATATCTTTCTGTACGTTGCAAAATTTAATTGGCGGCCCGACGCGTCACCAAGCGAGGAGCGAGATAAGCATCAAGACCTTGAGCCCCGCCTTCTGCACCGAAGCCGCTTTGCTTCAGGCCCTCATAGGGTGTTTCAGGGGCGGTCAGGATGACGTTGTTAACGCCGATGAGGCCGGCCTCAAGTTCCCCGGCGAACCGATCAGCTTTGGTCTGGGATGATGTAAAGGCGTAGGCCGACAATCCCACTTCGACGCTGTTGGCGCGCTCAAGGAGGTCATCGAAATCAGTGAACCGGGCAAGGGAGGCGACGGGGCCGAACACCTCCTCGCGCATGACGCGGGCCTCGCCGGGAACCTCAGACAAAACCGTAGGGGCGTAAAAATACCCCTTATTGCCGATGCGTTCTCCGCCCGTGAGAACCTTCGCCCCCTTACTCTTCGCATCGGCGATGAAAGCGTCCATTGCCTGAAGTCGGCGCGGGTTGGCAAGGGCGCCCATGTCATTGGCAGGATCGACCCCTGGGCCAACCTTCAACTTTTGAACATGTGCAACGAAGGCGTCTGCAAATGCATCGTATACGTTATCTTCTACAAAAAATCTCTGCGGCGAGACGCAAACCTGACCGGCGTTCGTATATTTCGCCTGGGCGAGCTTGGCGGCGGCGTCCTCGACATCAGCGTCGCCGCACACGATCGCCGGCGCGCACCCACCAAGCTCCATCGTCACCCGCTTTACGTCTTCGGCCGCAAGCTTCAACAGATGCACCCCAACGGACACCGAGCCCGTAAAGGACACTTTGCGAACAACAGGAGAGACGATAAGATGTCGGGAAATTTCATCCGGGTTTCCGAAAACAATGTTCAGAACGCCCCGGGGCAATCCCGCATCGACGCAGGCGCGCACAAGCTCTATACAGGTACCGGGCGTTTCTTCCGACGCTTTGATAATCATCGAACATCCTGCGGCGAGGGCGGCGGCGATTTTCATCGCCGGCGTAAAGGCCGGAAAATTCCAGGGCGTCAGGCCGAGGCTCGGCCCCACAGGCTCGTACACCAACATTTGCGAAACGCCGGCGTCATGGCCAGGAATTAAGCGCCCATACGACCGTTTTCCCTCCTCCGCAAACCAATCAAAAATATCCGCAGCGTACGACGCCTCCCATGTTCCTTGCGCGATGGGCTTACCCTGCTCCAGGGTTAATGTCTCGCCAATATCTTTGGCGCGCTCACGGATCAGCGCGGCGGCGCGTTTCAGAATATCGGCGCGCTCCGCCGGAGACCTTTTCTTCCATATTTTAAATCCGCTGTCGGCCGCCGCCAAAGCCGTATCCAGATCCGAAGCCGTCGCACAGGGCAAATCGCCAAGCCCCTCTTCCGTCGCCGGGTTCACGAGGGGCAAAACGTCACGTTCGGCCGCTGTAATCCAATGGCCGTTAATATGCATCGCAAGCGTTGTTTTCATGGATCTGTCCTCCCTGCGGCAAAGTCTGCTCATAGCGCACCGCGTAAATCACTTGGATAGTGTACGCGTCCGCACCGGCTTCGCGTATTCACCGCGCGAATAACAAGCATTGATGTTTATTCAGCGCCGGTTGGGTAGACTTGCCCGAAGCGCTATCCGTAAAGGTCTTGAGCATGACTGAAACATCTCCTCCCCAAGGCCCCCTGGCGGGGGTCAAAATCGTTGAATTCGAAGCGATCGGTCCTGCGCCGTTCGCCGGCATGATGCTGTCGGATATGGGCGCCGAAATCATCAGAATAGACCGCCCCGCCTCGCAGGAGGCTGCAGCGTCCGCACGGTTCAACATCCTTAATCGCGGACGACGGTCCATCGCGCTTAATCTTAAAAACGACGCTCACAAACAAGTCGCTCTAAAACTCATCGCCAACAGCGACGCCTTGATCGAAGGCATGCGCCCTGGCGTTATGGAGCGCCTGGGCCTTGGCCCAACGGAGGCTTTGGACGTGAACCCGCGCCTCGTTTACGGGCGCATGACCGCCTGGGGCCAGGACGGCCCCTTGGCGCCCCGCGCCGCCCACGACATCAACGTTCTGGCCTTAACGGGCGCTCTTGGCGCTATCGGCGACCCATCCTCGCCCCCGCCGCCGCCGCTGACGCTTGTGGCGGATTTCGGGGGCGGCGGCATGCTGCTCGCCTTCGCCCTCGTGTGCGGCGTCATGGAGGCGCGGTCGTCTGGACAAGGCCAAGTGGTTGACGCAGCCATGTTCGACGGCGTCAACAGTTTGATGGCCGTTGTCCACGGTATGATGGCCGCCGGCTCCTGGTCAGCGAACCGTATGGACAACATCATGGATGGGGGCGCGCCGAATTATGCGGCTTACGCCGCCGCCGATGGCGGATATGTCGCCTACGGCGCGCTGGAGGAGAAGTTCCAGACCCTCGCAGTCAATCACATGAACGCCTTGACCGGCGCGAATATGTCGGGCGCGCCAAACAAACAAGCGCTTCAAGCCGCCTTCGCAGCAAAACGCCGGGACGATTGGGAGACGCATTTCGATGGAACTGACGCCTGCGTCTCACCGGTTTTAACGCCAGCCGAAGCGCCGCAGCATCCACACGCCATAGCCCGCGGCGCATTTTTTGACGCAGAAGGCGTAACCCAGCCTGCGCCGGCGCCCCGGTTCGAGCGTACGCCCGGCGCTGTCCAGGGTCCGCCGCCTGCACCCGGAGCGCATACGGAAGAAATCCTAGAAGAGCTGGGCCTGCCGCCTTTATCCTAAAGTTCAGCCCCTAAGATGGGAAAACCAAAGCCAATGCAACGCACATAGGCTGTTTCCCATGCCAGACCTCAGAACTTTTTAAAGCATACCCAGCTCAAGCAGATAGCGGTTGAGCGTCCGCACATGCGTAAAACCAAGACCTTAAAGCGTCGCCCTGATTGCAATGGATGCGACGGCGCTTTAAGCGGCGCTTAACCGCATCTCCACAAGGCGCGCCCAATAAGCAGCGCCATAGGGAATCAAATCATCGTTAAAATCGTAATTGGGGTTGTGCAGTGAAACGCCGCCGCGATCATCGGCGCGGGTTCCCGCCCAGATGTAGCACCCCCGTTTGTGCTGTAGCATAAACGCAAAGTCCTCCGACCCCATCAAGGGCGGCACGGTCGCATCCAAACACGTCTCGCCGAACGTCGCGGCCAGGACATCTGAGCAAAATGCAGCTTCTTGCGGATCGTTCACCGTCGGCGGGTAACGACGCTCATAGGCGACGTCCGCCGCCACGCCGAACGCCGCGCCGAGTCCGGCAGCCGTTTCAGCGATACGACGCTCCACCTCATCGCCTACGGCGCGATCAAAATATCGAACCGTGCCGCAAACTTTCACCTCCTGGGGGATCACATTAAAACTGTCGCCTCCATGGATTTGGGTGACGCTGAGTACAGCGGATTTTAGAGGGTCGACATTCCGTGCAACGATCGCTTGCAGCGCGCCAACCAGATTTGAAGCCGCCACAATCGGATCTTTAACGTATTGCGGAATAGCAGCATGCCCCCCTGTCCCGCGAACTGTGATCGTGAAAACGTCAAAACCGGCCATCAAAGGACCGGGACGCGCTACAAAAGTTCCAAGGGGCAGCATCGGCATATTGTGCATGCCGAACACCGCTTCCATCGGAAAGGCGTCGAACAGCCCTTCTTCCA
Source organism: Pseudomonadota bacterium (assembly GCA_039183635.1). Lineage (GTDB taxonomy): Bacteria > Pseudomonadota > Alphaproteobacteria > Caulobacterales > Parvularculaceae > JBCDBL01. The sequence goes on along the minus strand of JBCDBL010000014.1, from coordinate 32,645 downwards.
CCATAACGCGAGCGCCGCCTTCATTTTCCTCAGCTGGCTGAAATATAAAGTTTACAACGCCGTCGAAGCGCCTTGTTTCCGCAAGATGCTTCGCCGCCGCCAACAGCATCGTTGTATGCCCGTCATGTCCGCAAGCATGCATTTTTCCATCATGGCAAGAGCGATGTGCAAAAACGTTTTCTTCCTGCATGGGCAAGGCGTCCATATCCGCACGCAAGCCTATGGATTTTTCGCTCTGTCCCACCCGCAAAACGCCGACAACGCCCGTACCGGCAAGCCCCGTATGGGTCTCAATTCCATATTCACGCAACGTCTCAGCAACAACTTGCGACGTGCGCCGCTCCTGGAAAGCGATCTCAGGGTGTTTGTGCAAGTCCCTCCGGAGTTCAATAAAAACGTCCTTGTCTTTTAAGAATGGGGTTAAGGCGCTCATTGGATTTTCAAAACCGATACAACAAAAAGGAAGCGCCAGCATTCCATTGGCGCATAAATATATAGATTTTATACAGAGTAAAATACTTAATCAAGCTCTGTAAAAAACAGCGCCAACAAGATAATTCCTGTTGGCGCTGTTGGATTTCGTCGTAGAGCGACAGCCCTAACCGTTAAAATGTTAGGTCTATGCGGCCGCCGAACACGCGCGGGGCGAGCAGACCGGCCTCCGGAGGGCCGATGAATGTGAAATCTTCTTCATCGGTCAAATTACGTCCAAATACGGATACTCTTACATTGTCGAACTCGTATCCGATTTGCGCATCGACGATGACCTGCTCGCCAAAGTTAAACACAGGCTGGCCGGTTATCGGGGACAAACCCTCAAAGTTACCGAGCTCAGAATACGCTTCATCACGATAACTGACGTCGGCTTGAAGGAATACCCCCGACGGATCGCGGTAAACCCCGCCGATAGCGCCGGTCAAAGGCGGCGCGTTTACGAACTCATTGCCGGAGCAATCGCCGTTCACGCAATTTCCGCTAACCGGGAACTCATCATATTCCGTATCGCTATATCCGATGCTGGCGTAACCGGACAGCCGGTCCGTGACGTCGAAGGCCGTCTCAATTTCAAAACCGACAACAGTGCTTGAGGCGGCGTTCAGGATCGGCGCATCGAAGGGGTTGAACGGATTTGCAACCTGAACCTGCTGATCCTGCCAATCGATGTAAAACACGTTCGCGTTAAACCGCAAGCGATTGTCAAGCCATGTAGAGCGTAGAGACACTTCATAGTTCCAGAGCGTTTCCGGGTCGAAAGACACCACCGAAGCGCCGAGATTGGAGATCGACCCCCCGCCGGACCGATATCCGCGACTTGCGATAAAGGCCGTAGACAAAGTATCGGACCAGTCATAGCGCACGCCTGCGCGCGGCAGAACCACGGTATCCGACGTTTCTTCAGTGGAAGTTCCGACGGCCGTGAACTGTAGCGGCACAAAGAAGTTGATTTGCGCCGCAGCAGCTGCGACCTGCGGATCAACGATTGTTGCGGGGTTCGGAAACGCATTCAATGTCGCCGGCGCCACGCGCAGACCGCCCCGGGCGTCTGTTTCATTTTCTTCATAATCAAGACGCAGGCCGCCCGTAAAGGTCAAGCGATCTGTTGCGGCCCAATCCACTTCACCGAACAGGGCGTATTTATTACGTTCAATAACGTTTCGCGACGGCTGGCCGGGCGCAGGGCCCGCCTCCAAAAAGATGCCAGTCGGGTAAAGGGAAACCAGAGTTCCAATCTGGGCGTCGTTCAACCCAGCCTGCAAACCAAGCCCCGCCACAAGAGGCAGAGCGTCGACAGGCGTGCCGGGCGTCACATTGGTCGCGGGCGTTATGAACTCATAGCTTTCCTCTTGGTAAGAGGTGTAAGCCCCGACAATGCCTGAGAAACGGCCGACATCGAATTGCGCGCGCAATTCTTGCGTGATGAGACTGTCTTCGACAGTATCGCCAAGGTTATTTGAGCGGATACGCTCAAAGCTGTAGTCTGAGTATGTTGTGACAGACGTCAGCGTTACAGCGTCGTTAAGCTCGTAGTTCATCTCAAGCGAAGCTGTGTAGGTCTCCTCATCCTTATCGCCAAGCTGAAAGGCGTTGAAGACCACTTCGCGATCGAATGGATCATTGTCGAGCGTCACCGTACCTTCCGAGCCCGTTGCGTCGCGCATCTGAACGCTTAAATTCAATAACGCATTAAACCTGGACGCACTGGAAGGTTCATACAAAAACGCCAAACGTCCTGTATACTGTTCGCTCTCATCAAAGTCATCTGTAATGCCGAGCCCAGGCGCCGAGATAAACCCGTCCGCCGTTTGATAGTCAAGGGACGCCCGAAAGGCGAGCTCGTCGGCGACTACGGGACCTCCGACAGCAGCAGATACTGTATACTGACCATCCTCAGCGGCGATAAATCGCGCCCGCCCGCCAAATTCAAAAGTCGGGCGCGCTGTCTGCAAAATAATCGCGCCGGCGAGTGTATTTTCACCCTGGCGCGTGGATTGGGGACCACGATAAACCTCAACCTGCTCCAGATCCCAAATACCGGTGCTGCCGGACGCCGGCACCTGCGCGCTGGTAAGACGGGCGTTGTCGAGATAAACTGCAACTGACGGCGCAGCGCCTGAATCAGCAGACGGTATAACAGCCGGCTGCAAGTTCCGAATTTGCAGAATGGAGTCGGCGTTTGCGACACGCTTTAATAAGTCATCAAGGTCGATAATGTTGCGATCGATAATATCTTCGCCCGTCGTCACGGAAATACTATCGTCGATATCCTGCAATTGACGCTCACGCTTTGTGCCCTGAACGAAAATCACATCGGCCTCAAAAGCTGCGTCTGCGGATGCCAGCTCTTGCGCAAAAGCGCCGCCCCCAACGCTCATGGCCGCCGATACGATAGCGGCTGCGCTTCCGCACAATAAATTTCGACGTAAGCGAGTAGTTTGTTGAATAGATGTGTATGTGGTCATCGCGACCTCCCCTTTGTTTTGATTTGGCATTGGAACGTATTTTGTTTTTTACCTCGCCCCGAACACGAACTTACGAGCCCCCCGGCGCAAAAACGATCACCGAGCGCGGCTCAATATGACGATTTTAAGAATGGTCTGAAACGCAACCGGACAACAATAAATGGCGCTTTATAGGAGGCATCACACCGGATTAAAGGGATGCGCGACATGATAATCATTGCTTGGTTTTGCCGGCGAAAGCCGGCTCATCGGCGATGAGCGTCCGCAACTTCTTTTGCTGCGCCTCGTCAATGGGAAAACGCCAAAGCAGGAACGCTGCACCAAGAAAACAAGCGGCGGGCCCAAAAACCATGAGCGCACGTAAACTTAAAATCGCCGAACCGGCGTTCTCTTCACCCGGTCGAAACCCGAACGCGTCGAGGATTGGAAACGACAGTCCCAGAGCAAACGCCAATCCCACCTTGTAGGTGAGAGTTAGGAAAGCGTACATAAGACCTGTACGGTCTTCGCCGGACAGCAAACGGTCCTCATCCGCCACATCCGCCATGATAGATTTCGTCAGGTACAAAGCGGCTCCAAGCCCGAAGCCCTGCAATCCGAAGGCGACCGCACCGAACGCCATATTGCCGGCCGGGGCGACGCCCAGGAAAAACGTCATGGCGGCGCCTGTCAAAGACGCATAGGCGAGCACCTTGTGCTTTCCATAACGCTTGCTGAGGCGCGCCCATAAAACGATGGCGGGCACCCCCACGGCCAACATCAGCAGCATGAATATTCCCGACGCCTGTGGCAATTTCAGCACATCGCTTGCGTAGAAAATGACAAGACCAAAAAACAGGCCTTGCACCAGGCCGAACAAAAGATCTGCGCCAAGGAGAAGCTGAAGCGCTTTGTTTGATCGCAAAACGTTTAGCCAATTGGTTGACGTTTGGGGCTTTCGGCGTTGCGCCGGCGGCTCAGAGACCGACAGAACCGACACGAAGAAAGCGACAGGCGCAGCGCAGGCAAGTAAAAGCCCCACGGTAGCGACCTTGCGATCGAGGGGCGCGCCGTTCATGTCGAGATAAGCGATGGAAACAAGCAAAGCCAGGGTCCCAAGACCGTTTGCAGCCTGGAGGAACGCCATAATCCGACTACGCTCATGATAGTCCGTAGAAACCTCAGCCGCCCACGCGAACATGGATATGCTGGCCAAGGTGAACCCGATGTAAAAAATAAACAGACAAAAGGCAAGATAGGCGGGGCCGGCGCCGGCGGGGGGGAAACACAACGCCAACAACGCACCGACAATAATAGGGATCGAAAACACCAACCAATGTCGGCGCCGCCCGAAGCGGGAGGGAAACCGATCAGATATGACGCCCATCAACGGATCAGTGAATACATCCCAAAATCTGGTCAACATGAAAATCGTCCCGACCAGGGTCAAATCGATACCAACAGTCTCGGCGTAAAAAGTCGGTAATAACATCGTGATCGGAAGACTAATTCCCCCAATCACAAGACCGGACGTAACAAATAAGCTAAGGCGATGCGTCGGCAATCTCACGTGAGCGACCTTTTCCTGTTAAAGGGCCAGAATTAGACTTCAGGCCAAGGCGCAGGCGCAATCGCGTCCTGCAGAACCTTTGCAGCTTGCAGCAAACGCGCATCGCCGAAGCGGCGCCCGACCAATTGCACGCCCACTGGCAAGCCTTCCGCGTTGAGCCCGGCGGGCACGGTAACCCCGGGGTTGCCGGAAACATTGAATGGAAAGAGAAAAGCGGTCACATCGATGATTTTTAGAAAATCATCATCCGGAACATACTTATCCGCTTCCCATGGCGGAACACCAGACGTCGGCGTTAAAACAAAATCATATTGCGCCATCAATTGCGCAAGTCTTTGGGTCAATTGCCCCATGGCGATGACGCCGCGATAGACTTGGTCGCGCTCAACCCCATCCACATATGCAAAACCATCGCGGAAAAAAGCGGGCAAGCGTTCAGCGAACCCCTGTTGCGCCGCCATAATGGAAAGCCCAAAGAGCTTCGGGCCAGCTATGGCATGAAAACATCCAAGGATCATCTCTCTCATGTTGTTAAGCGGCGTCTTCACCGCCTCAACCACGAAACCGGCCTGCGCCATATGGCGGGCCGCCTCTTCCACGGCCCGCACCATCTCTGGATCTGATGGCAAGTCTTCCCCAAAAGAGGTTATGACGCCAACGGTGCGTCCCGCAGGCTCGAACGGGGCCATCGGCTGAAACACATCGCTCGGCGCCTCAACAGAGATAAAATCCCTTTCATCGAAACCAGCAAGAACAGACAGCATGGACGCCGCATCCTCCACGGTGCGCGCCATAGGCCCATACACGCTGATTGGGCTGCCCACGTCGGCTGGGATTAAGCCTTGCGTTGGCTTTAATCCAACAACGCCGCAATAAGCGGCAGGCAACCGGATGGACCCACCGGTGTCCGACCCCAACGCCAGCGCCCCCATGCCAGAGGCGAGAGCCGCTCCCGCGCCGGAACTGGACCCGCCCGTGTTAAAGTCTAACCCCCATGGGTTGCGCGTCACGCCATGCCGTTGACTGACGCCGGCCGGCGGCAACCCAATGTCAGGCATCGTTGTTTTACCGACCATAACAGCGCCGCCGCGGCGCAAACGTTCCGCAGGCACGCCATCCTCCGGTCCAGGCCCGTCCGGGGCCATGCCGAACGTCCCGAACGCCGCCGGCATCCCCTTGACGGGCATATGATCTTTCATTGTCATCGGCACGCCGTCCACAGGACCAAGCGGCGCCCCCTTCGCCCAGCGCGCTTCGGACGCCTTAGCCGCGTCCATCGCCCCCTCCGCATCTTGCGCCCAAATCGCATTCACTTTCGGGTTCGCTTGTTCGATCCGTGTAAAAACAGCCTCCAAGGCTTCGACAGGCGACAGATCACCGGATCTATAACGCTCCACCAAATCCCGAGCGGATAAAAATGGAATCTCATCACTACGCGAAGGTGATTCAGCTGTGAGTTCCTTTGGGTCTTTCATTGCGTGTTTGACCTCACATTAACCTTGAAAATTCTCAACTGTTGGCGCGACCTTTTCATACATAGAAGGTTTAAATCGCACCCAAACACAATTCTGCAATTTCGATGTTTTTGCTCATCAGAACCTTGTGACGCATTTTTTCCGCAGGCTCGAGCGCAGACGCCGCATCCGTTTCAAAGCCCAGTACTTTGCTTATGGTTTGCCCGGCTTTGGACGTAAAGCCGTTCTGTGGATCGTCAAAATCGCCTACAAGAATATGAATATCGTTCCAATCGGGAATACTGATATCTTTATTATAAACTTTAACACGATCAGTAATCGTTACGGAATAAGCGTGCCCGCACTCAACCATGGCGCACCCTACCGGACCGAATATGTCGCGCATAAAAGCGCTATAAGCCTCTTCACACCCGGGGCGTTTATATATGTATTCAATCGCTGTCGTAAAATTTGACGGCATTCTGTCGTACAACTTACTGGGGCGCGGGACAGCAACGCCCGCCCCCGCCCGACGCATTAAAAGCTCCGTACACAATATATCTATATCTGCGTCATCATAAAGACCCATGTCCTTAAGGGCGTCAATCTCACTTTCCGCAACCGCCTCAGCATCGCACCCCTCGCCAATCTCAGCGATGGAAAAAAGCCTCCATGTCCGCTCCAGGTTATTGTCAGAGCCAAGCCCGACGACCCCCACTTTTCGAAATGTGCGGACGTTTACAAGCGCCCCTTCGTCATGGAGTTTTCTCCAAACAGGCATAGCGCTGTCTTTAAGGCGGCGGACAACCGCCTCATCGCTCAAATGCGCCGCGTCGATCGCACGTGCAAGAAAGTAGTAGTCTCTGTCTTCGCTCATTAACAAACGCCCTTCTTGATGCGCCAAGCGCCGAGCATTTGCAGAAGACGTCCCTCAATCAGAAGAGTAACAGGTCGTCAATGGCACATGCCCACCATGAAGGGATAACTTATAGAGTTGCACGCACGAAACATATCAGTTTCACAAATAGCACCTATCCATTAAATCTTCCTGTTCAACACAGAACCGCCCTCGCAAGGCTTGGGCAAAGAATAGGCCAATGCAAATCGGCGCCAGCAAGAATGCTTAAAATTCAGGAGCTGCGGAGCGCCTGAAGCGTGCGCTCCATAGCGTGCGCCGATGCGCTCGCATCATAGACGTCCTCACGCACCTTATTAAAAAATCCGTGTTGAGCGCCATCGTAAATATAAACCGCCGCATGGCTGCTATCAGCAAGCGCATCATTAATTTGAGAAGAGACTTCCACGGGAATATGCGAATCGTTGGTGCCAAAATGCAAAACCAACGGACATGTCATTGATTGCATCTGCTCAATATTCTCATCGAGCTTGACGCCGTAAAACGAAACAACCGCAGCAACGCCCTCGGTCATTGCGCCTGCAACGACGGCGAGCTTGCCGCCCAAGCAGTACCCCACATAGGCTGGCGCGCCTTCCGCTTCGGGGCGTCCGGCCAGAGCCTTAAACGCCGCCTTAATATCCCGCAGACCTGCCGGAAAATCAAAAGCCTGCATGTGGCCGAACGCTTTTTTGCGACTTTCATCATCATAGCCAAGATCGACCCCAGGCTCGAGACGCCAAAACAGGTCCGGCGCAAGCACCACAAATCCTTGCGCGGCGAACATTTCAGCCTTCGCCTTCATTGCATCGTTTACCCCGAAAATCTCTTGCAACATCACAATGGGCTTGCCGCGCCCGCCGTCGGGAACCGCAAGAAAAGCGTTCATGTCCCCACCCTCAACAGCAATTGAGATTGACGAAGTTGTCACAGCCATTTTATCGCTCCTGTTCGATCAAGATCACCAGCATGAGAACAGGCGACCGCATTTGTATTTTCAGATATTCAAACGCCTGCATAAAAGCAGGCAACGCAAGAAGCGCCGCCGTCAAACCGGAATGGACTTTCCGATAATATCGGTTCCGCCGCCGGGCAATCTACGCTCTTCCCATAACAAGCCGAGCGCTTCGACCGCAGGGGAGTCTGTCACACAGTACAAAACAGCATCACCATCGGCGCTGAGATTAATGTGTTCATGCCACTGATGGGATGGAACACAAAACACATCGCTTTCTCCCCAATGGTAATCCTCGCCGTTTACAACTGTTTTACCAGCTCCCTCCAAGCAAACATAAAGCGCATTGTTAGTATGCCGGTGGGAAAGCGTATGCTCCTTTGGCCTTAGCATTTGCATCGAGAAGTTCTGTGTTCGATGCAACGGCCCGCCAGTCATCACATTGACGTAATCGAGAATGACGCCGTCATAGGGATCGCCCTCTTCGTCACGCAGACCGTCCAGCGCCGCCCTAACGTCTTTATATTTAAAGTGCATTTGCGGAGATGCGTTATCATTGCCGACGGTCTGTCGTGCAAACCGCGGTCGCAAACCGCCAGAAGCGAAGTGACGCTTAGAGTAAAGCTTAGACCTACTCTGAGACTGACTGTCACGCGTCACGCCATTTTCCTGATAATCGAAACCAAACTTCGAAGCGTTAAACAAAACCGGGATCGGAATATCCAGCATATCCACCCAAATCATGGGCTCGGAGCCTTCATTGCCATGGTCGTGCCAAGCACCGCTCGGCGTCGTGATTAAATCACCACGTTCCAGATAAGCTTTTTCACCGTCAACCGTCGTATACCCTTTGCCGTCACAGTGGAGCACCATGCGGCTCGCAGACGGACTGTGAACATGGGGTTCGAACACTTCTCCCGGCATATAAACAGAATAGGCTGCATAGAGCGTATTCGTTGTGTAAGGCCGTGTCATATCGTAGCCTGGGTTATGAAGGATAAGCCCACGGCGGTCGGCCAGCTCGTGAGGCACAACCTCTCCAGCGCGAAGGATGTGCGGTTCGAAATCCTTGTAACGCCAAACATGGGGCCGTTCGCGAACACGCGGCTCCCGCGGCTCCATTTCACCTTGAATCTGCCAAAACGCATACGCATTAAGCTCCCCCAATGCTGCATAAATGTTTTCGCGATCCGCATCTAATCCTTGATTTTCGCCCATCGTTTTCGTCCATGCCGTGGATTTTTGATTGTCCCTTTATACGTAACGTGTCTCAAAATACAATACAACCGCTTACACCATCGCCTTAAACACGAAAAATCGACTTTTGGGCCACAGCAACGTATGACTTTCCCTGGTGCTCATGGTGCAATCACGATGTCTTTAGAAATATCCACGCAGACCATCGCCTCGGAAGACGCCGACAAAGGCGGCGTCCAATCCGTAGAAACAGCCGCGCATATTTTGCGCGCCATCAGCATGTTGGGCGGCGCCGCAGCGCTAAAAGACATTGCCGCGGCCGCCGGCATGCCGCGCGGAAAAGCCCATCGTTATTTGGTAAGCTTGACCCGCGCAGGTCTCGCCGTACAAGAACCAACCTCAGGCGCCTACGCCATCGGCCCCTTGGCGATCACGCTCGGGCTCACGGCTTTACGGCGGATCAGTCCTATGCAGATCGCTGCCGAGGCCTTATCAGAACTGCGCGACAAAACGAATGAGACGGCGGCCCTTGCCATTTGGGGCGAGTTCGGCCCAACGGTCATCGCGCTGGAAGAAAGCATTAACGCCGTTACGCTGAACGTGCGCGTCGGTTCGCGACTGCCGCTTTTTAACAGCGCCGTGGGTCGCATATTTTTAACTTATCAACCCGATAAGGCGCTATGCTCTGAGATCATAAAAGAAGAGCGCGTGCTTGACCCCACGTCCCCCTGCCTAAATATGTCTGTGCGCCAAAAAATAATTGAGGAGACGCGCGCACATGGCATGGCCCGCGTCGCGGGCGATTTGATTCCAGGCATAAACGCGCTCGCCGCGCCGATTTTTGACCATTCAAGCAAACTGGCTATGGCGATAGGCCTTGTGGGACGAAAAGAGATACTTAAAGTAGGTTGGACTACGGATAAAGCATTGGCGTTGAAAACCTGCGCTGCAGCTGTATCGGAAAAATTAGGCTTCCAAAGGCTTGATAGCGAAACGTAAGGCCTCACTGTTGCCGCCTCAAGCATTGCGTGACTTGACCCTATACGACCCACAGCTCCTTTAAGGCCGCCTCTGGAGCACGTCTCATTTAATTGGGTTCACACGGGCGTGCTCTAGGTCTTTGTTTTGACGGTAGAACACGTGTTCGACCTTTTGCGAGAAAACCGGTATCCGCTTTTGCGCGACACGCCCTAGCTGACAGGGGCAAAACTCGTCCGGAACAGCTTAACGCCTGATCAGGCATGCCGATTGACGTCAGACATCACCTTCCGCCCGCTATTTCAATAAAACCTTCAAAAATAGTGTATACTGAAAAAATATTAGAAATATGCGCTTCATCGCATGCTGCGCTTAAAGGAATTGACAAGCTGACCGACGCCCTGCAACGCTGGTGCAAATGACATCCGTACTGCTCATAGAAATAACACTGCGTGGCATGGCGGCAGGCGTGAACCTGCTGATGGCCGGCGTGCTATTGTTCAGCAATATGCCCCGCGCGCAAAGGCTGGCAGGCGCAATCTTTTTACTGTCGACCTGTTTTTACATTATCACTTCCGCCGACGAATCCGTAGAGATCGTGGGTTTTCTCATCCACTACTTGAAGTATTTTGCAATTTTTAATTCCACTTTCTTCTGGTGGTTCGCGCTCTCCTTGTTTGATGATGAAGACTTTCGTTTGGGCCCAATAACACTTACGCCCCTTATCATACTGGCGTTGATGCACACGACAGCGCCGTTTTGGCCTATGCAAAACACGGGGCTTGCTGTGACTGTGCTGCATGGCGCAGTAAATATCATGCTGATGGGCCACACAATATGGTTGGCGCTCCACGATCGGCACGACGACCTTGTCGACCCGCGCCGCAAATTTCGGCTGGTGTTTGCCTTAACGGTTGGAGTAATGGCCGTCATGACAGCGTTAATAGAGAACATTGACGCCGTTGCGGATCTCCCAACCTCTTTCACATTTATCCACGCCATTATCCTACTTGGCCTCACTTTTTTCTTCAACGTATGGTTTCTTGCGCCGAATAGCGATCTCTTCCTAACGCCGCCCAAGAACAGGTCGGCGCAATCATCCCTCCCACACGACATGCAAGCAGCTTTGTCTGCTGCAAATCAGCCTGTTCTGGAACGGCTCACGGCCCTCATGAACGAGGGAGCGTATCGTGAAGAAGGGCTGACCGTTGCAGCCCTTGCTGAAAAGGTCGGCGTGCCCGAGCACCAGTTGCGCCGTCTCATTAATCAAGATTTAGGGTACCGCAACTTCAGCGCCTTTTTGAATGTACGTCGCATTGAAGCAGCGAAAGCAGCGCTTGGGGAACCAGAGCGCGCCCGCGAACGAATTATCCAGATCGCCCATGAATTAGGCTATGGTTCGCTGGCGCCGTTCAATCGAGCCTTCAAAGAGGCGACAGGCAAAACGCCGACGGAATTTCGGCGTGACGCCCTGGGCGCCAAACAAAATAACGGTCTGGCAACTGATCGATCTTAAAAATTCCTGATCGATTTTAAAATCGCTACTCTTTTTTCATCCCCAATAAGCGCTTTTGCCTTCGATGGCCGATCGTAAACGTAACTTACGACAGGGGATTTCGCATGACCGATGCTTTCGCTTATGCGCTAACAGCATCAGGCATTTCGGCAACCAATCTCGGCTCTGACCTATCGGAAGGCCAAGTGGCGATGTTGCAGCGCAACACAAGAAAAAGCGCCCCAGCGGCGCCATGGAGCCGGCCCCGCATCTATGCGCATCTTAAATAGCCAGGAGACACCCATGCCAATAACACTCACCAAACTGCTTTTTGCTTTCGCACTCTTAATCGCAACTTTAACAGCGCCCGGAGCGACCTCAGCACAAGAAAAGTTTGTGCTTCCCCATGATGTAGAGCAACGCAAAACCGACATTTATAGCGAAGGGACACGCCTTACCGCCCACATTTTCACCCCCAAATCGACCGCTGAAGGCGATCGATTGCCGGCTGTTATTATGGCTCAGGGCTGGGGCGGCACGCAGCGGTCAATTTTCCGGGACGCAGCGGCGATCGCCCAAGCAGGATATTATGTCGCGACATTCGACTTCCGTGGTTGGGGCGAAAGCGATTCACGCGTCATTCTCACTAAGCCGATGCCGGATGTAGACACGTTAAACTTCACCGCGCAGATCAGGGCCATACGCGAGGTGATTGACCCCATGGATATGGGGATGGACTGGCTGAATGTTCTTCACTGGATTCAAGCCGAGCCGCAAGTTGATGCCGAAAAAATCGGTCTTTGGGGGAGCTCGTTGGCCGGAGGGCTTGCCGTCTACGCCGCATCCCACGATGTTCGCGTAAAGGCCGTGCATGCGCAAGTGACAGGGCTTCTGGACGGTCGCGTCGGCAGAGCGCCTGAAGGCTTGCTGATCTCCACCTTAAGAGCACGCGGACAAACTGGTTACCCCGAGCCGCGTGCAAAATTCAACGGATTAACAGGTTATCCGATCCCTGCCCGCTTCATCCCATACGCACCCGCAGTAGATATACAAAGAAACAACAGCGTCGCATTGCAAACTGTACTTGCCGAAAAAGAAGAATACGGAACGAATCCAGAAGCTATTAAGCTTCACGAAGAGCATACAGGCGAAAAGAATCTTGTCATTATACCAAATATAACACATTACGGCATATATGACGATGGCTGGGACCAGGCGCACAGGCTTGCCCTGTCATGGTTTGACAAGCACTTGAAAGGCGCAAGCGATTAATCGCACCGCAGCCCCTCCGTTCCTGCCGAAAAAACCGTTGGGGCGGCCTGAACAAATCCTAAATTCGCAACAAAGACTGATCAGATGTTTTTAAAGCACTTGAGTTCGGCTATCGCCGTCTTGCCGGAGCGTATATTGGGGCGCCGCTTGGCCGCCGGAAATGCATTAACGCCAATATATATAAATTGGTTTTTTGCAGCATTCCTGATGCTCGTTGGCGGTTATCTCGCCGTTCGCGGTCTCACGCTTATCTCGTTAGGGGGCACTTGGTACTACCTATTCGCAGGCCTGGCGTTATTATTAGTTTGTATATTGTTGGTTCTGCGATTGCCCTTGGCGGCACGCCTTTATGGGGGAATACTAGCCGTCACAACGCTTTGGGCGCTTTTCGAGGCAGGCTTGGATTTAATAGCGTTGTCGCCACGACTGCTCGCTTGGATCGTCGTCGGTCTTTGGTTTTTGTCGCCCTGGCATGCCGCAGCGATGCAGAAAAGTTACCGCGGCGGCCTCGCCCCCGGCGGAACATGGGTCATTGGCGCCGGGGGATTTGCAGTTCTATCTCTAGCGATCGCATCTATGCAGTCCTATGATGTCATAGAAAATACGCGTACTGAGGCCAGCACTCCCGCTGAAACTGAAGATTGGCGAAATTATGGCAACACTACATCTGGCTCTAGGTTTTCCGAGCTTACCCAGATTAATAGATCAAACGTAACCGATCTTAAGGAAGTTTGGCGCTTTCGCACGGGAATACCTTATGAATTTAAGAACACGCCTCTTCAGATCGGCGATCTTGTATACGTGTGCACAGCCGGCAACATCGTTATCGCCATAGATGCGCGCTCCGGCGAGGAACGCTGGCGACACAACCCTCACAACACGCTCGCGGGCTCAACGGCCCGGGAGCTGGAGAAAGGAAACTATTTCACGCGCACCTGCCGCGGCGTCAGCTATCACGAAGCCCAGCATAGCTATAATGGTCCCTGTCCAAATAGAATAATAACCGGGACGACAGATGCGCGCCTCATCGCACTCAATGCGGCGACAGGCGATGTTTGCACTGACTTCGGTGAGAGCGGCGAGGTAAACTTGCGGCCCGGCCTCGGCCCCCACAAGCCGTTTGACTATATGGTCACCTCTCCGCCTCTCATTGCAGGCGACAGAATCGTCGTCGGCGGCTGGGTTATTGACAACCAAGAGCTTGGTAATGTCTCGGGCGTCGTGCGTGCGTACAGCGCAACAACAGGCGCGTTCCAATGGGCCTGGGATGTTGGTAATCCGGACTATCGCGGCATGCCCGCAGACGGGGCGTACTATACACGTAGTACACCGAATGTTTGGTCGATCATGAGTTACGACCCGGATCTCGATCTTATTTTCGCCCCAACGGGAAATTCCGCGCCTGACTATTATGGCGCTAAACGGCGCCCTTATGACGAGAAGTACTCTTCATCAGTGGTTGCTTTGAGAGGGACGACCGGTGAAGTCGCCTGGTCCTATCAGACGGTGCGCCATGATATTTGGGACTACGATGTGCCGTCGCAGCCGACCCTTATCGACCTTAAAGTCAACGGCCGCAAGATTCCTGCTGTAATCGCACCAACCAAACGCGGCGAGATTTTTGCGCTCGACCGCCGAAATGGCGAACCGATCTACCCCGCTCAAACGTGCCCTGATGGATCAGAGGCATTTCCTGGTGGAGAATGCCCGACGCCCCAAGGTGCGATTGAGGGGGACTTTGTTACGCAAACGCAACCATTTTCGGGACTACCTCACTTTAGGCCCTATCGACATGAAAAGGATATGTGGGGCTTAACACCGCTCGATCATCTTTTCTGTAGGATCGAATTTAAAAAAATGCGGTATGACGGACATTTTACGCCGCCAATGCGCGGCGGCGGCGGCGATCTGCTCGGCGGGCCGACCTGGGGCGGGTCATTCCAGTATCCAGGCGACAGGGGCGCATTTAACTGGCCGAGCGTTTCAGTCGACCCTGACAACGGATGGCTCGTCGCCCAACCACTATTAGCTGGCAACCGTGTTGTTATGCTGTCGACAGCTGAAATACCGGAAGACCGTGAGAAGCTACGCCAAAGACATCTCCCCTCGGTCAAACCTGAGCAAGGGAACTTTGATCCTGATACGCCCAGGTTTGCATCTATGGAGCCCTTCGTGTCGAAATGGAAAGTACCGCTTCTCGGCATTCCTTTAAATACGCCATGTTTCGAACCTCCCCTCAGCAAGCTTGCCGTTATCGATCTCAATACAAATAAACTCCTTTGGAGTCGCCCAATCGGACGCATCAACATAGACACCCCCCTTGGTCTCAAACTTCACTTGCCATTTGAGCTCGGTATGCCGGCTTTTGGGGGAACAACAACAACACGCAGTGGTTTGATTTTCCAGCTTGGGACATTCGATTCGCTTTTTCGCGCCATCGACATTCAAACTGGTAAGATTCTATGGTCTACGGAGATTCCGGCGACCAGTAAGTCTACTCCCATCACATATTCTGTAGACGAAACCCAATATGTTGTAATCGCTGCACCCGACCAATCGAAAGATGGAAAAGGCGGATGGGTTATAGCCTATGCGCTTTCTCAAAAGTGACGAACCTTCAGGTCAGGAGCCGAGAAGTTGTTGAATAGAACTTCATAAAAACCAAATACTAAGACGCAAAGAGGAGAACAATGAAAACGAAAGTCAGCGCAGTCCTATTTTCCAGAACCTGCCGCCTTGCGACAACGAGCGGCGTCTTTGGACAGCAACAAGCTTCGCAATTTGAAAACACATTCATCACCGCTCAAAAACGGGAAGAGTCCGTACTTTATTCAAACAGATACAGGAATATAAGAGACGTATAGTAACACAATTTAATTCTATCTATTGATTCAACCTGACTTAGCGTCCAGCCCATCGGAATAACTATTCAATATATACCTTACACTGAATTTATATTCAGGCAAAGCCGTGAGCTTTCATACAAAACGGTGACCATCGCCCAAACCGCACAAATTAAATCAGCGCCGTAGCGGCTTATGCCCCGTCTTTGCGCATGAACGCCGCAAAGTCACCTTAAGCATTACTTTTTTATAGAGCGTCTTGCATATCACAACGATATTGGGGCGGGATACGCCTTCTCGACAGGACTGAAAATACGCGTTAAGCCATCTAAGATGGCAGAGAAATTGAAGAGAGCGCAGCTCTCAAAAGACACCATCCTCTCGGCTGCTATAATTGTCGCCCGCCGCGAGGGAGTCGACTTCACCATGCGGGCGTTGGGCAAAGAGCTGAACGCTTGGCCAAATGTTGTTTATGACCACTTTCCAACCAAGCTAGAGCTTCAGCATGCGCTTTTGGATCTAATTATTGACGGCGCCCTGACGGATGACGTCGTGGCGCGCTTTGTAGACACCTCGGAAGATTGGGGGGAACGCCTAAAGACCTTTTCCCTTGAATTGTTCGACCATCTTTCCAAATATCGCGGCGTTGGACATTTGATAACCCATCATGGCGCTGCGGGGCCGCCGAACGTCGTGCGTTTGGTGACGCTTTGTCTCAACCATCTTATGGAAAAAGGGCTGAGCCTTGAACGCGCGACAATCATTTTCCAGGTGCTGACATTTTTTGCCGCCGAAATGGGCGATCTTGAGGCCGCGACACGAGACGGCCTAATCACCATAAACGCAACAGAAGCCAAAACGTCAAAAGGGGAAAGCGAAGACGCCTTTCAGTATTTTATGCGCACCTCTATCACGATCCCTGTTCGCGAACGCTTGAGGGCAGGCCTTGATTTGTTTATCGCTGCTGTAATTGCAGAGACATCTGTATCAACGTCAGCATGATCCCCTCCTCCCTGACACCGCATAAACGCGCTGTCAGCTCGGCTTTAAGTCAACCGCGCGCCACGTAAGAAACTACACCGCGACATTACCTTGACAGCAAGGACCATGTCCCCTCTTATTGGGCGAGAACTAAGTTCTGAGGCTAATTGCGAGGCGTTTTGATGCCGATATCCTTCATTTCCATTTTAAAATATGTCGCCATCGGCGCTGTAATGCTTTTCGGACTGATGTTGCTGGGGGGCCATATATGGCTGCAAAGCACGCTGCCGGATTACACTAGAACGCTGAAAAGCGACGCTCTTGGCGCTCCTGTAAAAATTTCCCGGGACCGATATGGCGTTCCCCATATTGAAGCAAAGTCTTTCCGGGACGCCGCGTTCGCAATGGGTTATGCGCAAGCTCAAGACCGCTTTTGGCAAATGCAAACAATGCGGCGCGCCGTACAGGGCCGGACAGCTGAAATTTTTGGCGAAGCGTTGATCCCAACGGACATCGCCTATCGCGTGCACGCAAGTCTGCCCGATGTTGCAGCAAAATCAGCCGGCCGCATTGATCCTGAGACGCAAAAAATCTTTCAAGCTTTTGCGGACGGCGTCAATTTCGCAATTGAAAAAGGCGAAGCAACGTCTTCGCCCGAATGGGATCTGCTTGGAATAAAGCCGGAGCCGTGGACGATGTCGGACTCCAACAACTTTATGACCATTATCTCCGAAACAGCGACAGATGGAGAACGCGAATTACTGGTGGAAACTGTCGCCAAAGCCAATTCCCCCAGACTGGAAAGCCTCTTATTTGATCCAATTCCTGAAACGTTTCCAACATTGTACAGAGACTTTCAGACCCCATCTGCAAACGAGACGGAGACGCCAGTCGTTCCGTCCGGCAGCGGTGATTCAGAAAATCCAGCTGGTACAAACTTTTTTGCGTTTGCGCCTTCAAAAACAACGACGGGGCAAGCGATTTTAGCCGTTGATCCGCACCTGCCCACCCATGCGCCATCTATGCTGTACCCTGTCTCTATAGAGTTGCCAGATGACTTTATCGCCGGAGCGGCCTGGGTCGGTTCGCCATCTGTCGCCTTTGGACAAAACAAAAGCATCGCATGGGGATTAACACACTTATACGCAGACACATTCGACTATATCGTTGAGCGTATTGATCCTGAAAACCCTCAAAATTATTTAACACCTGAAGGATCGAAGCCTTTCGCAATCGATGAAATCATTATTCCCGTCAAGGGTGGAGAAGATCGCCGGATTGTGAGGCGTCGGACGCAAAATGGCGTTATTGTCAGCGACCCTATTGCTAACGCACAGGGAGAATATAAGGAAGGCATGTCCGAAAAGTATAAAATTGTCGAAGAAACATTTGGCCCCGGACATGTCGTAGCGCGCCGCCAACTCGCTGTCGAGGAAGGCCAGACCACCATGCAGGCTTACGTGAAAGTCAGCCGCGCCCACAGCTGGGATGAATTTCGCGATGCCCTTAGAGATTATGAGTGGACAAATAATTTTGTTTTCGCCGATACGAAGGGAAATATCGGCGTGCAAATGGCCGCACGTTTGCCCCAACGGCGGAAAGTGAATGGTTGGGATGGGCAACGTCTCGCCCGCGGCTGGCTCGGAGAAGGTCAATGGGAGGGGTACATTCCATTTGACGACCTGCCCAACATCTTTAATCCGCCGCAAGGATGGGTCGCAGACGCCAACAGCAGGACTGTCGACGACACTATTCCATTCAGGGTGACGGACAATTTTGCACCGCCATGGAGAGTAGTGCGCGCCTATGAGATGATAGATGAGAAAGATCAACATGATCTTGAATCTGTTTCTGACATTCAGCTCGATCCTTACACCGCCCAAGGCGCATGGTTGGTAGAGCGTCTTTCAAAATTCGAGATGACGTCCGAACGTAACCAAGAGGCGATAGCGATACTAACGCAATGGGACTTCAAAATGCTCGTTGACCGACCAGAACCGCTTCTCTACGCAGCCATTGAACTTGCCCTACAACAAAGGCTTATCAACATACACGGTAACGCCGCCGCCAGCCGAACGCCAAATACCATTCGTATTTCACGCGCCCTTAGCAACGAGTCAAAATGGTGCGACCATCCGCAAACGGACCAGCTTGAAACATGCGCACAAGCCGTAAACGAAGCTTTTGACATGGCCATAACTGCAGTTTCTGCGGAATATGGCGCTGATATATCCAAATGGAAATGGGGCGACAAGCACAGGGCTGAATTTCCCGCTCAATACGCGTGGGCGAATGTTCCGCTTCTAGATGGGTTAACGCGCACCCAAGTTCCCACTCCCGGAGGAGATAATACGTTGAACTCCGCCGCCGGGGGGCGACCAGACGCCAGTTTTGACGACCTGCTCTCCAACCTTCAGTTTATTCAGGGCCATGGCGCAACATATCGCCTGATCGCCGATCTTGGCGATCCCAAACGGTCTTTGATGTCATTCGCACCGGGAATGTCAGGTAACGCTGCGTCTAAGCATTGGGATGATATGGCAAGACCATGGGCTGCAGGAAAATATCTAAACCTTTTGCCAAGCAAAGCAGATCAAAAAACAGTGACAACAATAAAGCCGAGCTCGGCACAGTAAATTTCACTGAATAAATAAAACCATAACTCCCAGATCTCGCTTACACCAAGCAGCGAGGAGATGAAAAAAGAAGATGAAAGCGGCATTCTTTTTACAGCATGGCGATACCGACCAAATTCAGGTTGACGAGTTCAAAACGCCTGATGTTGGACCGCACGATGTTTTAATACGTGTACGGGCCGCATCTCTAAACGGGTTCGATCCCATGATCTTACAGGGCGCGACAGACTTACAAACGCCGTTACCAATGATTCCGTTGGGGGACTTTGCAGGCGAGATTGCAAAGATCGGTTCATCCGTACAAAAATGGCGAATTGGAGATCGCGTTTGTCCGTTTCCATATGTTATGGGCGATGGCATGATGGGGGAAACCCGCTTGGGGGCGGCGGCGGAGTATGTTGCTATGCCGGCGGTCAACCTATTGCGCCTCCCTGAAAATGTAAGTTTTGAAGAGGCGGCGTGTCTTCCCATCGCCTATGGCGCCGCGTTGAGAATGATGTATGACCGGGCGAAAGTACGGCGGGGCGAGACAGTTTTAATATTAGGCGCCACTGGCGGCGTTGGCGTCTGCGCCTTGCAACTGGCTAAAGCAGCGGGCTGCGAAGTCATCGCCTGCGGCGGAGCGGAATGGAAGTTGCAGAAACTTAAAGAGATCGGCGCTGATCACGTTATAAATACGTCTAAAGATGATTTTCAAGACGTTATCGCCAGCATGTATGGGAAACCTGCGTTCTTCGGAGGGGGCGGCGTAGATGTTGTTGTCAACTATATCGGCGGAGACACATGGGTAAAGTCTTTAAAGTGCCTTACAAAAGGCGGCCGCTTGATGACATGCGGCGCAACAGCCGGTTTCTCACCGGAAGAAGATATCCGCTATATCTGGTCGTTTGAACTGAACATTATGGGGTCGAACGGATGGTTGCCGCCGGATCAAGTCAAGCTTCTTGATATGGCCGCGGATGGTCGACTTCAACCCTATATTCATGCTGTGCGCCCATTAGAACAAACGGCTTCATCTATACAACAACTTATTGACCGGGACGTATTTGGAAAGATCGTCATAACCCCTTGAAAAGAGATTTGAGAATGTCAGGTATTCACCTTAACGACTTGCAAGCTGCACTGAAAGCTTCGCCCTTTATCGATTTGCTCGGCATACAAGCCGTCGACCTTGATGTTGATGCTGCAAGCCTCACATTAAAAATGCCGTTTACAAATATTCTGAGTCGTATGACGGTGCTTAATCAGTTTCATGGCGGCGCAATCGCTTCTTTAATAGACACCGCGGCGTCGTGTCTCCTATTCTCGATACTTGAAATACCGGCGCCGACTATAAATTTTCGGACGGACTATTTAAAACCGGCCGACAGTACGGACCTTACTGCTAAAGCGACCATGCGCCGGTTAGGGCGTTCCGTGGCGGTTATTGATGTTGACGTATTTGATAAAAATGACGTCCTCATCGCCATTGGACGCGGCACATTCGGCTCAAAGGCAGGTTGATGGATTATGCATAAGTTTGAAAAAATATCTGATCTTATAAACCTGAAAAAAAATCAAAACGCCATCGCCATTATCGACCGGACCGGCCCTGAGAAGCAAAATATAACCTATAGAGAGTTTTGCGAAAGGGTGGCGTCTGCTCGCGGAGAATTAGTGAATACACATGGCGTAAAGGCTGGCGATCATGTTGTAATTTTGGGAAGCAACAGCGTTGCCTTTCTTTCCGCCTACTTTGCAACGATGTCCCTGGGCGCCATTGCCGCGCCAATTAACCCCAACTTTGAAAAAAATGTTCTCCAGACTATTTTGTCAGATCTGGAACCGCGCCTTGTTCTGGCGGATCACGGCTTAGGCGAGTTAACAACAACGACATTCCCCTTATCTGAAATCGATAAAGGGGATCACAAAATTAAGAACGAGGCAGATTTTTCTTCCAATAATCTTGCTTTGATTTTGTATACATCCGGCTCTACCGGCGTCCCGAAGGGAGTGCAGTTGAGCCACCGTAGTCTTGTCAGCTCCTTAACCGACATGGCGTCTGAAATTGCTTTGCTGGAGGGCTCCCGTGTTATTGTCTCAGCGCCGCTTTTTCATATGGGCGCTCTAAACTATGTTCACATGTGGTTTACAGCACACGGTGCGATTTCCCTACTGCCGCGTTTTGAGGCGGACGCTTTTCTCGATACCGTAGAGCAGGACGATATTGCGGTGATCGGCGGCGTGCCGCCGATGATACCGCGCCTGGCGAGCGCGGCCCGGAAAACATCAAAAGGCCCTTTTCCTAATGTCGCCGCCGTTGCAATCGGATCAGCCCCTCTGACTGAAAATATCATCGCAGACAGTCAGATGTTGTTTCCCAACGCCATCATATTGAATAACTACGGAACAACCGAAATCGGGCCAAGCGTCTTCGGCGGACACCCGGATAATTTGCCGCGCCCTCAAATGTCCATCGGCTTTCCGAGGGATCCAAGTTCGATCCGGCTTAGAGATGGGGCGAACAAAGATGAAGGCGTATTGGAGGTCAAAGCTGAAAGCCTCATGAAAGGATATCTCAACAAAGATGAAGAAACCCGGTCTAAAATTAAAGACGGCTGGTACAGGACCGGCGATCTTATGCGGCGAGATGAAAACGGTTTCTTTTTTTGCGTGGGACGTGAAGACGATATGTTCGTATGCAACGGAGAAAATGTTTATCCTATTGAGTGCGAAACGCTTCTTCAGTCGCATCCGGATATTGTAGAGGCCGCAATCGTGCCGGCGCCAGACGACAAATCCGGCGAAGCGCCCATCGCCTTTGTCGTTGCAGCGCAAAATGCGCAGCTCGATGAAGAGGCGGTTAAAAACTTCGCCCGCGAAAACGGCCCCGCATTCCGCTACCCTCGACGGGTTTATATAATTGACAGCCTGCCAATGAATGCGGTCAACAAAGTCGACAAAGCAGCCTTAAAACAAAGAGCCAGAGCGGCGCATATGTGATAGTGCATTGCATCAGGCAAGAAACTTATGCATTAAAGCGTCTCTTCTTCAATCGGAATCAGGCAGACGCTTTCAGTCTTTGCTTTTTCGCATTTCCGGACGGCCAACCGTACACACTTGACCTGGAAATGCTTTAAAAGCGCCAGTTCGATTGCGGGACCGCGCGCGTCGGCAACTGCTCTCGTCGAAAAGATACGCCGTTTCATCATCGGCCCAAAAGCAGAACTGCATTCCAATACACACTGCGGCCAGGCGCCCAATCGTCCAGCATTGACAGACAAGAGGCATCGGTCTTTTAGGGTGAGATTTGGTGTCAGGGCCTAAGCGCTAAACGCAACCGTCGCATAAAACACAGAAATCATTGGAGCGGGTAGCCGGGATCGAACCGGCATCCTCAGCTTGGAAGGCTGCTGCACTACCATTGTGCTATACCCGCAGCGTCGGCGCTTGAGCCCGCCTGACGCAAGCTGCGAGTAATATAATACTCCAAGGGGCGCGTCAAAGCCGATTTCCAGGCGACAAAAAGCAGAGTCGGCAGGCCGCACCGCCTTTGCCATCGTTCTCTTTTCTTTGTATTTTGATCCTGAAAAGAGGCTTGTTTGCGTAAATAAAGGAGTCCGCGAGATGAAATCCCTGGCGATCGCTTGTTCAGCGGCGTTGGCGTTCCTTATCGCCCCGGCCGCCGCTGAAGAGTTCGCCCTTGACGGGGCCTGGTCAGAACGCTTCGCCGCGGCGAATGTTGAGAACGGAAAGCGCCAATTCGGCCAATGCCGGGCGTGCCACACCCTGGATGAGGGCGGCCGCAGCATGGCGGGTCCGAATCTGTGGAACGTATTCGGGGCGGCGTCCGGCGGCAAAAGCGGCTTCCGCTATTCCGCCGACTTGAAGGACGGTGCAATTATGTGGACGCCGGACACGCTCGACGCCTATTTAAAGAACCCGCGCAGCGTAGCGCCGAAGACATATATGGCGTTCCGCGGCGTCATGGATGAGACAAAGCGCACCGACTTGATGGCGTATATCTATCAAGAGACGCGACCAGCCGACGGCGAATAGTCACCAAAGCATATGTACGACGACAAGACGACATCCATCCCTCTTATCCGCAGTACGTCTGTATCCTCTAACGCCCCGATGATTGACCCCTATGGTCGGACCGTCAGCTATTTACGGGTTTCGGTGACGGACCGGTGCGACCTCAGATGCGTCTACTGTATGGCGGAGCACATGACGTTCCTTCCGAAGAAGGAGCTTTTAACGCTTGAAGAACTCGACCGGTTATGCTCCGCCTTTATCGCCAGGGGCGTGCGCAAATTGCGCTTGACCGGCGGGGAGCCCCTGGTGCGTCGCGGCATGATGGACCTCATAGAAAGCCTCTCCCGCCATCTGCGCTCCGGCGCCCTGGAGGAGCTAAGCCTCACCACCAACGGCACCCAGCTTGCGAAATTCGCAGAGCCCTTGGCGCGGGCCGGCGTCAAACGCATCAACGTCTCCCTCGATACGCTCAATCGTGAGGTGTTCGCCCGAATCACGCGTCGCGACGCGCTGCCAATCGTCCTAGACGGCATTCGCGCCGCCCGGAACGCAGGCTTGAAAGTCAAAATAAACACCGTCGCCCTGAAACAGGACAACGCCCACGATTTGCCGGACATGATCGCCTGGGCGCACGACCAGGGCATGGACTTCACGCTGATCGAAACCATGCCTTTGGGCGAGATCGATGAAGATCGCACCGATCAATATCTCCCCTTGTTCAAGGTGCGGGACACCCTCGCCGCGACATGGCGCATGACCGACATTGCTTACAAAACCGGCGGTCCGGCGCGCTACGTGCGGGTGGAGGAGACCGGCGGTCGCCTCGGCTTTATCACACCGCTGACGCACAATTTTTGCGAAAGCTGCAACCGGGTGCGCGTCACGTGCACTGGCAAACTCTATTTGTGCCTCGGCCAGGAGGACGCGGCGGACCTGCGCGCGCCGTTGCGCGCCGGCGCCGACAACGCCCCTTTATACGCCGCAATCGACGAGGCGATCGGGCGCAAGCCCAAGGGCCACGATTTCGTAATCGATCGCCGCGGCGCCGCCCCGGCGCTCGGCCGTCATATGTCCGTTACGGGGGGGTAAGATGCCGCGCCTTGTGTATTTCGGGCGTTTAAAAGACGCTGCCGGACGGGGTGAGGAACTCTTCGACCTCCCTCCGGGCGTGCGCACGGCAGCGGACCTCGTCAAGGCGCTGGCCGCCCGGGACGAAATTTTGGGCGTAGCCTTGGGCGCGCCGTCCGTTCGTCTTGCTGCGGATAAAAAAATTATAGACCGTGACGCCACGATCACCCAGTCCAGAGAAATCGCCTTTATGCCGCCCATGAGCGGCGGGTAAGCTAAATGATCCGCGTGCAAGAAGAACCGTTCTCTCCAGGCGCCGAACTTGACGCTTTTTTAAAAGGGCGCACGGATATCGGCGCTGCGGCGTCCTTCACAGGAACCGTACGCGATATGACCGGCGCAGCCGACGTCGCCCGCCTCACCCTTGATCACTATCCGGGTTTCACCGAGGCCGAAATTGCAAAAATTGAAAACAGCGCCCGCACGCGCTGGGCTTTACAGGATACGCTCATCATCCACCGGTACGGCGAAATGCGCCCGGGGGAGGCCATCGTGCTTGTGGTCGCCCTTGCCGCCCACCGCCGCCCCGCATTTGAAGCGGCGGACTTTATGATGGATTATCTGAAAACCGACGCGCCTTTCTGGAAAAAAGAAACAGGCCCGGGCGGCGACCGGTGGATCGAACCCCGACAGCAAGACCGCGACGACAAAGCCCGCTGGGGCGCGCACAAGGAGAGTTAAACATGCACGGGATTAACGAAAGCCTGGAGTTCATCCCCGTACGCATCGCCATCATGACGGTGTCGGACACCAGGACCCTTGAGAACGACACATCCGGCGAGACCCTCGTCAACCGCCTGGAGGACGCAGGCCATATCCTTGCCGACCGGAAAATCGTGACCGATGACAAGGAAGAGATCGCCGCAACCGTCAAGGCCTGGATCGCCGACAAGGGCGTGGACGTTGTCATCTCCACCGGCGGTACAGGTCTTACCGGCCGGGACGTGACGCCTGAGGCTGTGGAGCCGTTGTTTGACAAAACGATCGAAGGGTTCTCAGTGATTTTCCACAAGGTGAGCTTTGAAAGCGTCGGTCTGTCCACACTGCAATCCCGTGCGACAGCCGGCGTCGCAGACGGAACGTTCATCTTCGCCTTGCCGGGGTCCACCGGCGCAGTCAAAGACGGCTGGGACAAGGTGATCAATTACCAGCTCGACAGCCGCCATAAACCTTGCAACCTTGTGGAGATTATGCCGCGACTGATGGAGCGGTAACGCTTTATCGTTTTGTGCGTCATATATATTTAAGATCATGTCAAACGACACAAACACTTCCCTCACCCATTTCGACGCCGAGGGCCGGGCGCGTATGGTCGATGTTACCGACAAGGGTGTCACTGAACGCACAGCGACCGCGCGGGGCCGGGTTAATATGGCCCCCGAAACACTCAATATCGTCCGTTCAGGGACCGCCAAAAAAGGCGATGTACTGACTGTTGCAGAACTTGCAGGCGTCATGGGCGCCAAACGTACATCCGATCTTATCCCCTTGTGTCATCCTTTGCCGATCTCAGGCGCCAAAGTTGAAATTGAAACCTCAAAAGACGCCCCCGCGCTGATCGTAACGGCGCGGGTGAAAACCACAGGGCGCACAGGCGTAGAGATGGAGGCGCTGACCGCCGTCTCGATCGCCTGCCTCACCATCTATGACATGCTGAAGGCCGCTGACCGCGCCATGACGATCGCCTCCATTGAGCTCATAGACAAGACCGGCGGCGCCTCCGGCGATTTCCGGCGTAAGGAGGCGTAATGGCAGAGCTCCTCTCCGTCGAAGCAGCACGGGTGAAAATCCTGAAACATGCAAAACCAACGCAAACGGAACATGTTGCCATCATCGACGCCGCCGGGCGGGTGCTAGCCGAACCGGTGTGCGCACGCCTGACCCAGCCGCCCTTCGCCGCTTCGGCCATGGACGGATACGCAGTGCGCCATGAAGACGTCGCAGAAGCGCCGGTCCGCCTCATCGTCATCGGCGAAGCCCCGGCGGGGACCCCCTTTACAGGCGCCGTGAGCCAGAGCGAGGCGGTGAGAATTTTCACCGGCGGCGTCATCCCCGACGGCGCGAACCATGTTGTTATTCAGGAAGATACAGAACGTGACGGCGACCATGTGACGGTACAGACGCCGCAACCGACCGCACGAAACATTCGCGCTGCTGGGATCGATTTTCACAAGGGCGAAATGCTTCTGTCGGCCGGCCGCATACTCGACGGGCGGGCCGTCACCCTGGCCGCCACAGGAAACAATGGCCTTTTGCCCGTCCACAGACGGCCAACGGTCGCCTTTCTCGCTACGGGCGACGAGCTCGTGGAGCCTGGCGGCGACCTCGCCCCGGGACACATCGTCAATTCCGCCGTCTATGGCCTGTCAGCACTCGCGGAAAGCTGGGGCGCAAAAGCGCTTTACGGCGGCGTCGCCGCGGATGAGACCGCCGACATCGCCGCAAAAATCGGAGCCGCAGCAAAGGCCGACGTTATCGTCCCCATCGGCGGGGCGTCAGTGGGGGATTACGACCTCGTCAAAGGCGCGCTAGGCGCTGAAGGCCTGGAACTCGTTTTCGAAAAAATCGCCGTTAAGCCTGGCAAACCCACTTGGTTCGGAACCCTTAACGGCTCTCTCGTCCTCGGTCTGCCGGGTAATCCAGCCTCCGCCACAGCGTGTGCGGAGCTCTTTTTAAAGCCTTTGATATACGCCCTGACAGGCCGGGACGCCGCTGCGGCGGTGAGACGTGTTCCCGCACGCCTGTCAACGCCCCTCGGCGCAAATGGGCCGCGGGAAAATTATCTACGCGCGTCCTGCCGCCGCGCCGCTGACGGCGTTTTGGAAACAGCGGCTTTTGCAAAACAGGACAGCTCCCTGACCGCCCCTTTTGCGGCGGCGGATTGCCTGATAAGACAAGCGCCGCACGATGCGGCGAAAGAAGCTGGATCAATGACGGACGTTCTTCTGCTGACAAGCAACGGCTGAGTATAAAAGATTTTTGTTAGTGTACAGTAAAACTTAACGTCTGCTCATTGAGAAACGACCCTCCGAGATTTTTTTGTTCATAAAACCTGACCCGAAGAGTGTTGACGCCCGGGTTAAGCAGAAGACCTGTTCGGTCTTCTGCATCAACATCGCCAAAGGAATGGAAAGGCGCGTCGTTATCAACCGCAATCAGCTCGCCGTTAAGAGAAATCTCCACACTGCCAATCTCTTTCAACACATGACGAGGCAGTTTTAATTCCATAAAAAGCGCCTCGTTTAAGGCGGCATGAACTGTAGCGCCATCGAAAACGTCGCCAACCCACTGATTATTCCAAAGGGTGAATATATCCGCTTCCAAGTCATGCCCCACAACGTTGAGAGCCGAACCAAGACTGCGTCTGGAGCCGTGGTGGTGGCGATGCGCACTTGACATTGTTGCCAGGGATTGTGGCAAGAAAGGCGGCAGCGTGTCCCCGAACGGCGTTCGGTCAACGCCGTCGGCCATTGTAACGCTGTTAACATAGACCTCGCCACTAACACCGAGAAAACGATCAGGCAATTGTTTTCTGCCTCCGTCAAAACCACAACTGCGAGATTCGCGAACGCATTGTAGTATCTCCTCATTCACGTCCGGATCTGCACCAAACATGTAATCGCCGTGGAGTGTCGATAAGGGCGCAGCACCCGCCATGGCATCAGAGGACAAATATGGCGTATCGCCGACTTCATCAGCATCGAAGAAGATGCGGAATTGCGGGGTCGGAAAACGATATGGGTGGCTCAACGGACAATCTACCTCATTTCCAGAGGCGGGATATGCGACATGGCTGTTAACCTGGTTCGCCGCATCGCCCGGCATATCGCGAAAGGAAAGAATAGGCTGCCCGTCGCGTTCGCCGTTTTCTGTCGCAACACAGGGCGGGAACGACACACCCAACAAAAATGCCCGTCGACCATTACGAGTTACATAGTCTGTAAACATGGCTGAAGCTCTGAAGTTCAACGTATCTGCGGATGCAAGCATGCCAAGGCCCTGGGGAACTTCCTGAACTAAGTCATACCGCATATCCGAGCCCCCAAAGGTCTTATAATAAATGAAAACCTCCTCCGGGACGACGACTTCATCTTGCGCATTGAACAACGCCGGTATCCATGCGCCAACGCGATAATTCAAACCACCTTCGCAGGACCCGGCGCCTGTGGTGAGAATAGATTGAGATGTCGTGTAGGCGTCGGTTGCGGTATTACCCCAAAACATATGCAAATGCGCAAGTTCCGGTTCCCCTGGAAAAACGACGGGATCGTCATAAGAGAAATGGCTGACAACACAGTAAATCCTATTACCATGACCGCTACGCGGCTTCAGTTCGCCAACCTTATACGGGCTCGTCCCATTTGTTCCAAAAGTAAAATCATAGCGAACCGGATTGCCTGACCCTCCGCCCGGTCCTGTGGAGCCGTTATTGGCGTAAGCAATCGAAAGCGTTTCCTCAATTGTACCGCTGGAGCCAGACCGTGCGCCTCGCATCACATAGACGCATGCACCACCATCCGTAGGCGTATCGACTGTAAACTCATAAGGAATCGTGTCATCGTTCTGCGCAATGTCAGGACAGTGCGATCCGCTATCGCCAGATAAACCGAATTGTAGCTGAGATATGTCCCCTGCGGTGTTGACCACAACTCTGATTGTGGATTCATAAGCGTCCAAATCTACATCGCCAGCCACGCCGGTTTCTATCATAAACCCCGTTGATGCATTCATGATATCCACAGTGAATGATGCAGGGGGCGTCGTGACCGGCGCTTGGGCCCCTGAACCTTGCTCTTGATCGTCCCCCGAGCCGCCGCCGCAGGACATCAACCACATGGATGCAAACCCGCAAGCCGCGAGCGTCACATATCGAACGCAACCCATAACTCTGCACCTGTATCTTGGCGTATATTTGCGAAAGTTTCCTGCAAGCTAGAAAACAAAACCTACGCAAAGATTGATCGATAACGTTGATATTTATGACAATCTTTATGGACGCGCTAAGTTTAACTGCAACGTTCGTTTAGAATGACGGAACAGAGCAGTTCTCGTTTTCCGGGACCATGTAGACGCGCTCAGAACTAAGGCTTGGTTGACATGCCTTAAGTCAAAGCTGCCACAAGCCGTGCTGAATTTCGCCCAGGACGTAGATCGCGAATTTACCCTGTCCGGGAATTTCGGTCGCCCTCATCGCGAATTCAGCGCCTGCCGCTTCGGCCGCGATCGACGCCGCCTCAATGTCGTCCACAAGCATGTAAGGCCGGACCACCGGCTCCTCGTCATCGCGCAGCGGTGCGCGCACGCCGATCCGACCGCCCTCCTCCAGCATTGCAACGCGCGCATTCCCAAGAACAGCTTCAGGCGCGCTAAACGTGACTTTGTGGTGCGCGGCAAGGGCTGCACATGTTTCTTCTACGCTGGACGTTACAATTTCAAGATAATGAACTTGCATGGTTTTCCCTTCAACAATGGCTCGGACTTAAAGCATCGTTGCACGAATACAGTTCTCATCAAAAACCAGCGCCATATTCATTATAATCAGTATAAATATTATTATGAGCATGACTAACCCACGCCCATGCATGGGGCCCGCCCGATCTTTCGAAACTATAATAATGCTGCTCAAACCTCACATGCGATGTTTCGCACCCATAGCTGCATATCGCAAAAACGGCCAGCCCGAAGCGATAATGCAATTCATTCGCAGTTAAATTGACATTGCAATTCACTATTAATAAAAAAGCGGTTGATATCAGAAGCCGATCCAACCCTGGGCCGGCGAACAACTGGGCTGGCCATGGGTGAGCCATCCCGGGAAGGGGTAAAACTTATGAAACTGCGATCCAGTCTTTTTATAACCGCCGCGTTGTCCATTGTTCCGTCAATCGTACAAGCCCAGGTCAGCGAAGAACAAGCGTCCGCGTCGGACAACGTGCCAGAGCGAGATATCGTTGTCGTAACGGCGCTTCGGGTTGATCAGCCGGCATCCTCTGTGCCGGCAATGGTGAGCGTGATCGATCAGGAAGCTTTGAAAAATCAGCTTACAATCACCCAAGATTTCCAGGCTCTTCTAGGAAATCTGGCGCCCGGTTTTGCGCCCAGCCGCCAGAAATTGTCCGGCTTTGGAGAAAGTTTCAGAGGGCGCAGCGCCCTTTACCTGGTCGACGGCGTGCCGCAATCCAATCCGGTCCGTAACGGGTCGCGCGATGGCTATACGATCGACATTAACGCGATCGAACGGATCGAAGTCATTAATGGCGCGAACGCCATTCAGGGTTTAGGCGCGACCGGCGGAATCGTAAACTATGTGACGCGCCAAGCGGACCCGAGCGGGCTGCTGACATATGGTTTTGATACGTCAATCACAGCAGATGACGGCTTTGATAGCGACGGCTTCGAGTACAGACTTGGCGGATATGTAGGCCAGGATTTTGGAGCGTTCGATATTCTGGCTGCGGCCAGCTACCATCAAAGAAATCTGTATTTTGATGGTGATGGCCGGTCGATCGGGGTCGATGGCGTTCAAGGCGATCTGGCTGATTCGGATCAAAGGAATGTGTTTGTAAAATTCGGCTTTGAGCCCGATGAAAACCAACGCTTCCAAATCATGGTCAACGACTTCGAGCTTGAGAGCAACGGCGATTTCTCGACAATGGATGGCGACTTCGCCGCGGATCTGTCGGCGACGGCCTCGGACGTTGACTTGCTTGGTCAGCCTCCGATCAATGACGTCACGACCATATCGGCGTCCTACAGCCATAAGGACCTCCTGGGCGGTAAGTTTGACGCACAATTGTTCTTTCAGGATTTTGAAGCTGTCTTTGGCGGCGGTGTGTTCAACGTGTTCCAGGATCCCGCGATAGCCCCGGACGGTACGCTGTTTGAACAATCGTCAAATCAATCCGAAAAACTGGGAATTCGTCTGTCCCAGACATACGATGACCTGTTTGGCAATGGGACTATACTGATCTTCGGCGTAGATGGCTTAATCGATGAGACTCAACAGGCCCTTGTGCAGACGGGAAGAAACTGGGTCCCAACCACCGAGTATGAAAACATAGCGCCATTCGTTCAGATCACTTCACCGGTGACCGAACGGCTGACGCTTGCCGCTGGTCTGCGTTGGGAAAACTCAACACTGCAGGTTGATGATTTCAACAGCATTGCAGGCAACAGGCGGAGCATTGATTTTGCTGAGACACCGGTTGACGGCGGATCGCCGAGTTTTGATGAGTTGTTGCTTAACGGCTCTGTCGTTTACGAAGTCATTGACGGGCTCTCCGTCTACGCAAGTTATGCAGAAGGATACACCATCGCCGATGTCGGCCGCGTTCTACGGGGCATTAATGAATTCGGCGTTGATGTTGATAGCCTGCTTTCACTTGAACCGGTTGTGGCTGACAACCTGGAATTCGGTTTGGAATACAACAATGACCGTCTTTCCTTCCAGCTCGCTTACTATGAATCCAGATCCGATCTGGGAGCGCGATTAACGCCGGATGCTGACGGCGTATTCAGCGTGTCCCGTGAAAAAACCAAAATCAACGGCTTCGAGGCGACGGCGGATTTTGATGTAACGAATGCAGTCACGATTGGGGGCAATCTGTCTATACCGCGTGGTGAAGTCGACACCGACGACGACGGCAATCTGGATGCGGATCTGGACGGCATAAACATTGCCCCTGATCGTCTTAATCTGTATGCGTCTTATGTAGATGGTTCATGGAGCGCACGCCTACAGACATCAACGCAGTTCGACCGGGATTTTGATGATGCAATGGGCAATGTTTCCAGTTCATTTGATGGATATACGATTGCCGACGCCGTCATAAGCTACGATTTCAATATCGGCGCGTTATCGCTCGCCAGTCAGAATTTGTTTGACGAAAGATATGTTACGTATTTCAGCCAAGTAAGTCCGTTCCCGCGTAATGACCGCTTCTTTACAGGTCGTGGACGCACCATCACGCTGCGCTGGACGAGCGACTTCTAAAGCGAATTGCCGGCGAAGCGAGATGACCGCCTCGCCGGCTGCGATTAGCCAGAGCGTATCGCGCAAAAGCGGATACCGGTTTTCTCGCAAAAGATCGAACACTTGTTCGACCGTCAAAATAAAAACCTAAAGCACGCCCGTGTGAATCCAATTAAACGAGGCGTGCTCTGGAGCCGTTTGCCGACAAACGACAAAGGCGAACAACTCTAGCTGCGGGCTTTCCATAGGTTGTCCGTATCAAGACGCGCTGTTGCTGTCCGAGACGGTTTTTTCTCGCCATGGGCTTTAAGCC
>JBCDBL010000013.1:0-43570 GCA_039183635.1 Pseudomonadota bacterium | reverse complement strand
GATCGCTGCGGCCTTGCCGACGCCCATATAGACCACAAGCGTATGGCCGAGAGCGGCGAGGCTCGCCCAATCCAAGTCCGGCTCTCGTCCGGCTTTGGCGTGACCCGTAACGAAGGTCACGGCTTGCGAATGGTCGCGATGGGTGAGCGGCACAGAGGCCGCCGCGCCGCAGGCCGTCGCCGCCGTTAATCCGGGTACGATATAGCATGCGACGCCAGCCCCCTTAAGCGCATCCGCCTCCTCCCCGCCGCGGCCGAAAACAAACGGATCGCCGCCTTTCAGCCGCACGACCTTTTGACCTTCACGAGCAAGGCGGATCATCAGCGCCTCAATCTCACGCTGGGCCATGGAATGGTTCGACTTCGCCTTACCCACATAGATGCGGTCCGCATCCCGGCGCGCCATATCGAGAATGGCCTCGCCGACAAGACGGTCATATAAAATAACGTCGGCCTCTTGAAGAACGCGCAACGCCTTCAAAGTTAAAAGCTCCGGATCGCCGGGACCTGCGCCGACGATGTAAACCGCGCCCTCCGCAGCGGCTGCGGCGCGATAGGCGTCCAGGAACGCCTCTGCTGCGGCGTCGAGGTTTGGCGCTACGCCGTCGCACACATTTTCGGCGACGTCGGCGCGGAAAAACGCCTCCCAGAACCGGCGGCGGTCGGTTTCCGCACAAAGCCGGTCCTTCACTTTAGAACGCAGGTTGCGCGCCGTCGCCGCAAGACGGCCAAGTCCAACCGGCGCTATCGCCTCGATCCGGGAGCGGATCATACGCCCCAGCACCGGCGCGGCGCCGGCGGTGGACACACCGATAACGACATCGCCACGGTCGACAATCGACGGCACAGTGAAATCGGACAGGTGCGGTCGGTCGACGACGTTCACCGGAACCCGCGCGCCCCGGGCTGCGGCCGCGACGGCGGTGTCGATGTCTTCATCATCCGTTGCGGAAACGACAAGAGCAGCGCCCTTAAGGTCGACGGCTTTGAAGTCCCGTTCAAGAAAGTCCGCCGCGTCAAATTCAGCGCGCAACTCCGCATCGAAGGACGGCGCGACGAAGACAAGCCTGGCGCCGGCCTTGGTCAACAGCCGGCCTTTGCGCAACGCCAAAGCGCCCCCGCCGACGACAACAGCGCGCTTATCCTTGACGTCCATGAAGGCTGGAAAGAACCGCATTTTAGCTTTTCTCACACTCACATTACCAGCTTGCCAGGCCCGCACCCCTAAAAAACAGAGAAAGTACGGCCTTAAAGGCTGTATTTAGGCGATGGTTTGGTATGAGAAAAACGAAATCTCGTAGAACAAAGCTTCAGAATAACTAACAGGTACTATAATGCCGGTTGCAGGCGCTCGCTTGCCGTAGAGCAAAAGTTGTTCATATACTTACGGATAACAAAAGCACCGCCCGCCTAACGATCAGGGCGCGTTCGATAACAATGTATGGGAGGGACTATCCATGAAACGCATATGGACATGCGCCATATCCGCCTGCGCTTTGGCCGCCGCCGCACCCGCAGCCGCGCAAGATTATAACAGCGCAGCCTTTTTTGGGGACAGCCTGTCGGATCCCGGCAATATTCCCATAACAAGCGGCGTTAATTTTCCCGCGCCGCCTTATGTGGGCAACCGCTTTTCAAACGGTCCCGTGTACGCAGAATTTGTGCCTGGCATACTCGGGATCGAGGCCGCGAATGTATTTAACTCCTCGCACGGCGGCGCTTTTAC
This sequence comes from Pseudomonadota bacterium, assembly GCA_039183635.1. Classification (GTDB taxonomy): domain Bacteria; phylum Pseudomonadota; class Alphaproteobacteria; order Caulobacterales; family Parvularculaceae; genus JBCDBL01. Next base: position 41,845 of record JBCDBL010000013.1, on the reverse strand, counting down.
AGGCCAGTTGGACATTGGCGGCGGTACGCTGTCGGGCAACTTGAACCCATTCGGCCCCATTGCTCAAACCGATATATTATCGCAAGTGGACGATTATCTGGCCGCGAACGGCGGTGCGTCGCCGGACGCGCTGTACACCATACTCGCCGGCGCCAACGACTATTTCTTGGTTCTCGGCGGCCTCGCCACCAGCACGGACCCGCAAGGCGACATTCTCGCTTCAACACAAAACGCCACAGCCAACCTTGCAACGGCGAGCGAGCGTCTTATCGCCAATGGCGCGCAAACCGTCGTCATCATCAATTTACCCGACCTCGGCTCAACCGCTCAGTTTGCGGCGGACCCGGACGCCTCCGCGGCGGCGACGGCGCTGACAACGTTGCATAACACCGCCCTGGCGCAGGACGCCGCACGCATCAGCAACACAACAGGCGCCGATGTCGTCTTTGTGGATATCTTAACGCTCACAAACGACATGCAGGCGACCCCGTCGAAATACGGCCTCGTCAACACCACGGACCAGTGCATCTTGACGCCGTCCTGCGTCAACGGTTCCGTCGAAACCCAAAACACGTTCCAGTTCTGGGATGGCGTGCACCCTACAAGCGGTGTCCATGAAATCGCAGCTGCTTTTTACGCCGATACGCTGACCTCGCCCTTCACCATAGCGCCTCAGATTGAAAGCGTGCGCTTCATGGCCGACGCCAGATTGCGCCGCATGGCGAACTTTGACGCCATGGCCCATGCGGACGAAAACGGCGCCATCGTTTTCGCCGACGCCGGCTATGTCGACATCGACCGGGACGGCGAGGGCGCCACCGCTGGCTATGAGCTTACAAGCTATGACGTCGCCCTTGGCGCGGGACGCGCCTTTGGCGATGCAGGCTGGCTTTTGGGTTATCTCGGCTATGGCGACGGCGAAAGCGACCTCACATCGCTATCCGGAAGCTTCGATATCGAAACGTTCTATGTGGGCGGATCGGCCGGCGTTGCGGCGCCCAATGGCGTCGTCTTCTCCGTCCACGCCCTTTACGGGGTTACGGATGTGGAGGCGCAGCGCACTACCGGCGTCGTCGGCCAGACAGCCTCCGGCGGCGACGACGGGACGACGTTTAACCTTCTTGCGGAAGTTTCAACGACAAAACCCCTCATCGACGGCGACATCGGCTTAAGCATAAAGCCGATCCTACGTGCGGGGTTTGCACAAGCCTCTCTTGGCGCCTATGCCGAGACCGGGGCCACCGGGCTTGACCTGTTCGTCGCCAAACGCTCCGCAGATGCGTTTTACGGAGAAATCGGCGCGCGCCTCGATCTTACCGCAGGGCTTGGCGAGACCGGCGTCATAAAGCCCTATGTCGCAGCCTTTTATCGCGAGGCGTTCGAAGACTTCGAACAGGAGATTTCCACCGCCATCGTCACGGCCGACCAGGTGCGCCGCACCTTAACGTCGGATGCGCTGGACGACAGCGGCGCACGTATAGAGGGCGGTCTCGCGCTCGATATGGGCGGGCTGACGCTGGATTTATCCGCCGCAACCCACCTCAGCCGGGACGATTTCGACGGCGTGGAAGCGAACCTTTCCGCAACGTTTGCATTTTAGAATTTCTGAAGCCCCTTGCAGATTGGGGCTGGTGTGATTATGAGGGAATAAGGCCGTCGCCCGTTGCGCGGCGGCCTTTTCTCTTGGATCAACACCTAGACCACGTTTTCAATTCTTCGAATCGTAAATGCGGTCTAAGTTTATGTTTTAACGCGCATTTTATTCACAAAACCGGTTCCCGCTTTTGTGAATGCGCTCTAAGAAAGACAAGGCCATGCGCCGACTGCCCCCCTTAACCGCCTTACGCGCCTTCGAAGCGGCCGCCCGACGCCTCAGCTTCACCAAAGCCGCAGAAGAACTAAACGTCACTCCGGGCGCCATAAGTCAGCAAATCAAGATCCTGGAGGACTATATCGGCGTTCCGTTGTTCCGGCGCGAAAAGCGCGCCCTGTTGCTCACCGACGGCGCGCAGGCCAGTCTGCCGCTGTTGCGCGAAGGCTTCGATCGTCTCGCCGAGGGGGCGAGCCTGTTAAAACCGGCCGGAAAAAGCGGACGGCTCGCCGTGTCCGTGGCGCCGTCCTTCGCCGCAAAATGGCTTGTCCCCAGGGTGGACGCTTTTCAGGAAGCGCATCCGGAGATCGATGTGTGGATTTCCGCGGACATGGACGTCGTCGATTTCGCCACAGACGACATCGACCTCGCCATCCGCTACGGCGCCGGCCGCTATCCCGGCCTCGCCGCGGAGCTGTTGATGCGCGAGGCGGTGCTGCCGGTTTGCGCGCCCGCGCTGATCGACGCAAACGGACCGATTGCGGCGCCCCAGGACCTTGAACGCCACACCTTGCTCCATGACGGCAGCGTCGAGTATGATGAAAGCTGCCCGACTTGGTCCATGTGGCTGCGCGCCGCCGGCGTAAAAGACGTGGACGGATTGCGAGGGCCAAGGTTCAATCAGTCAAGTCTTGTGATCGAAGCAGCGCTCGCGGGCAAGGGCGTGGCCCTCGCCAAGGCCGCCATCGCCCGCGCCGACCTCGACGCAGGCCGCCTTGTGGCGCCATTTGAAGAAACGACGCCAATCGAATTCGCTTATTATATAGTCTGCCCTCCAACCAAGGCGGCCGCACCTCACGCCCAGGCTTTTATCGCCTGGCTGAAAGAAGAAGCGAAGAAAGACGTCACATAAAAGGCGCGCCGGCGACGCCTCGCCCAGAGCGCGTTGCCCGTGACAAATGCGAACAGCTCTAAAGCCTTTCTAAAGCATCTCTTGTTCAATCGGAATCAGGCAGACGCTTTAGGAAAGGTTAAGAGCGTTGTTTTCCAGATCACCCATGCGTAGCCTGTAACAACCTGCTTACGCAGATATTTTATAGGATCTGCGAATGTGTCGACGCACCGCCCAGACCAGCAATATCACTGCATAAACCACGCCCCACAACACCCATGCCGTCGCAACGCCGCTTGCGCCGGCCCGCAACGCCTCGAAGGCCTTAACGGCGGGCGTTGTGGGAAATATGAGGAACAGATGCCGATACCAGGCGTCCGGGGGCAGAAGATATAAAAGCATCGGCGGTGCGGTGGCGATGGAAAAAAACTTGCCCATGGCGAGCGCCTCCACGCGGTTAGCGGCGACGGTAGACAGTACGGTCATAAAAACAGCGCCCAGCGGCGCCAACGCCGCGCACAGCACCCCCCATTGCCAAGCTCGGAGCGGCGTTGCGCCCCACGCCGCCGACGCCAGAGCGGCAAACACGAACGGCTGAACGATAAGCCATATAAATACGCTCAGTGTGCGCAAGAGCGTAAGGTAAGCCGGCGGGGCCGGCGTCGTCATTAATGCAGCCCGCACGCGCGTTTCAACCTCTTCAACAAATACCAGGCCGAACAACATGCCGTACGTGCTGACATTGGTTATGAGGAACATAATCAGCACATAGGCGATCCATGGCTGGAAATGGGATACGCCAAGCGTATCTCGAAAGACGCCGACAGCTGCAAAGGCGACGAGGATCAATCCCGTCAGGCCCGCGACGACGGTCAGAAAATTATCCCTCAGCAAAATGTGCGCGTCAAAGCGTAAGATAGACATCGTGGCGCCCATAGGGACCTCCTAAACATCGCCGACGCGCATATGTCGCTCATACGCCCTGACCGACCAGAACCAGCCTGCAATCGTCCAGGCGAGCAGATATACGCCATGAACGATATATTCTCCGACGGACACGGCGCTCTGGGCGAAGCCAGCCTCAAGCAAAACCAGCATGCTGTATGTTGGTATAACGGCCAAGGCCATATGCACCGTATCGGGAACAAGACCGAGATAGCCAAGCGCCGGCGTCGTGACGATCAGCATGGCGATCGACATCCGCGCCAAAAACGCGTTCACCGTCGCAGCCGGCGCCGCCAGGGCGAAACCGAGGAGAACCGCCGCAGCGTTCGTCATCAAAAGCGACAAAGCCGCTGTCGGATAAATGAGGTGTCCGCCGGACGCGACGAACGCAACGCACGCCCCTGATACGCTGCCGAGTATCGCAAAAGACGCGATTTTTCCGAACACGTAGACCCAGCCCTGCAACGGCGTCGTCGCAAGAGCGGACAGCGTCTTCCCCCCGCGCTCCATCAGAATAAAGGCGCCAACGAACGACAGGCCGATAACGGCGGGGTCCATGAACAACAAAAACGCCAGCCATTTTCTTTCAAGATCGAAAGGGGCGAGCAGGTATACGGTCAGGCAAAACGCAAGCGTCGTTAAAACTGTCGCCGTATAAAGATGACTGCGCGCCTGCAGCCTCATGTCCCAACGCACCATCTTGAACGCGATCAACATAAGACGCCCCTTATCGCACCAGGGTCTCGCCGGTGACGATCTGGAACACTTTGTCTAAGCTCGCCTCCTGACTGTGCAGCGTTTGAATGTCCTTGCGTTTGATAAAATCAAGAAACTCCGTGTTTTCGCCAAGACGCGCCAAAGGAAACGTTCGAGACGCCATCGCTTCGCCATCGCACGCCGTCACCTCCACCTGACGCGCGCCATATTTCATTTTCAGGTTTTGCGGGGTGTCGAGCATCACCATCTCACCGCGGGCGATGAACCCCACCCGGTCGCATAACGCATCGGCGTCATGCATGTTATGGGTTGTAAGGACGATGGTTTTGCCTTGCCGGCGCAAACCTGAAATCACATCGCGCAAATGCGCCGCTGTGGTCGGGTCAAGCCCTGCCGTCGGCTCGTCCAGAAATAAAAGCTCAGGATCGTGGAGGATCGCCCGGACGAAATTCAAGCGCACCTGCATGCCCTTTGAAAACGTCTCAACGCGCCGATCCGCGGCGCCTTCAAGCCCCACCAAAGCCAGCAGTTCTAAAGGCGCACGGGTCTTGCCGGCGTAAAACGAGGCGAAGAACTGCAAATTCTCCAGCGCCGTCAGCTTCGGATAATGATTGGGCAGTTCAAAACTGACGCCGACCCGCTCATATAACCTATGGCTCCAGGCGTTGATATCGACGCCGAAAACCGAAACCGCTCCGGTGTCGAGACGGCGGATCTGGCGGGTAAGAATCCGTTGGATCGTACTTTTGCCAGCGCCGGAGGGCCCAAGCAAACCGAAAATCTCACCCCGGACCACCTGGAACCCAACGCCGTTCACCGCGGGAGACGCCGCGCCGGGGTATGCGTAAGACAAGCCATCGACCTCAATAACGTTCGAGGTCTGATCGCCACGAGCTGCGCTGTCCATTCTGTGATCTCCCGAGCACAACGCCTCCTAAAGGCGAAAAGAGGCTTACCACACAAGCGCCATATATATAAAAAGCGCCGCCCTTTTTCAAAGGCGGCGCTTTAGCATGATTTACGCTGGCGAAACGCGTGTTAGAATTGCGCGCTTTCCGTGGACTCGCCCATGGCGGTTGTGGAGGCCTCGCCGCCGGACAATGTCGTGTTCACAAGGTCGAAATAGCCGGTGCCGACCTCGCGCTGGTGACGCGTTGCGGTGTAACCGTCTTTTTCAGAAGCAAACTCCGCCTGCTGAAGTTCTGAGTAAGCCCCCATGCCGCGGTCGCGGTAGCCTTGGGCCAATTGGAACATACCGAAATTCAACTGGTGGAAGCCGGCCAACGTCACAAACTGGAACTTATAGCCCATGGCGCCAAGCTCGCGCTGGTACGTCTCAATGGTCGCCTTGTCGAGGTTCGCTTCCCAGTTGAACGACGGCGAACAGTTATAGGCGAGCAACTTGCCTGGGAACTCTTTATGCACCGCCTCTGCAAACCGGCGGGCCTCATCAAGGTTCGGCTTGGAAGTTTCCCACCACAACAAGTCAGCAACTTTGGCGTAAGCAAGGCCACGCTTGATGCAGTGGTCAACGCCCATGCCTTGCTTCAAACGGTAGAAACCTTCCGACGTCCGGCCTGCATCGAAATCGATGAACTCGTGATCGCGCTCGTCAATATCGGAGTTGATGAGCGTCGCGCTTTCCGCATCCGTCCGGGCGACGATCAACGTGCCCGTGCCGGACACATCCGCAGCCAAGCGCGCGGCGTTCAAGTTCCGCTCATGGGCTTGGGTCGGGATCAACACTTTACCGCCAAGATGGCCGCATTTTTTCTCCGCCGCCACCTGATCTTCGAAGTGAACGCCGGCGGCGCCCGCTTCGATAAAGGCCTTCATGATTTCAAAGCAGTTGAGCGGGCCGCCGAAACCGGCCTCGGCGTCGGCGACGATCGGCGCGAACCAGTCTTTGGTGACATTGCCTTCCGCATGCTCAATCTGGTCCGCGCGCTGGAGCGTGCGGTTGATTTTGCGCACCAGCTCCGGGGCGGAGTTCGCCGGGTACAAAGACTGGTCTGGGTACATCGCGCCAGCGACGTTCGCGTCCGCCGCCACCTGCCAACCGGACAGGTAAATCGCTTTCAGGCCGGCCCGCACCATCTGCATCGCCTGGTTGCCGGACAGAGAGCCAAGAGCATTAATATACGGCTCGTTGTGAAGAAGCTCCCACAATTTATTGGCGCCGCGAATGGCGAGGGTGTGCTCGACCTGAACGGAACCGCGCAGCTTTTCGGCTTCTTCCGCGGTGTAATTGCGGGTGACGCCTTCGTAACGGCCTTTAGGGGCGCTTGGAACGAGATCTTGGAATGTGGTCATGATCACCTTTCTATAATTTCACCAACTGCTGGGCGGCATGGGCAACCTCGCAGACAAATTTTAAGATTATGCCCGAATGCCAGACTATTTGTGCTGAAGCCAGTTTTTTAAGGTGTGTTTGTCTTTTTTTTACAAAACGAGGTTTTTTGCACTTTTAGCAAAAGCCAGTATGCATTTAAAATAAAAAAGGCGGTTTCATTAATTAGGAACAACGCACGCCACTAGGCGCTCACCTAATATCGGAAGACTGTATACTGAATAATATATCGAACACTTAGTGGGCACCCTGTTGCCACAAACGTCCATAAGGTTAAGGGTCATTCGCACTCGTATGCGACGCAAATCACCGCGCCAGACCTTTTCTATTCTATGATTGCATCGTTTCGCAAGCTCCTGCAGGTATTCCTGCTTGCTTTGCCCATCAGGCGCAACAACTAAATCATAAAACGCACGCCGAAAATCGAGAAGTAACTTTCCACGCAAACTTTCAAGATCAAGACCTGTAATCTGACCAAACCGCGTGTTAGCAACAACGCTTTGAATACCAAGCACATCCAAACATCCATTTTCATTCTTACGAACACGCTGCCTATCTAGAGAATAAACAACAGCAGCAGCATTGGATGGATGATATTCAAACAAAGTCCTTTCCAACTTAACACACACGTACCGGAACAAAGAAAATACCGTTAACCCGACACCAATCCCAATTGCAGAAAACCCCCCAGCAACAGCAAAAGCGCTTTGTGACGTCATGCTTACAGTGACGCCGCCGCCCAAAAGCCCTACCCCACCCCCAAAAGCTAAAAGCCGCTCTATACCGGTTGCAAGGGCGTCCCAATCCTTAAAGTACCTCAATATCCTTCTTAAAAGCGACATCACAACCTCCGGTTGCAATTTTCTGCTATATTTCTCCACAAGAGGATACGAAGAGGCATATGGACAAACAACGAAAAGCGGGTGTGGTTGTGCATCATATACAAAATTAATTTGTAAATTTGTCAATTTTTGTAAAAATAGACAATAATCCTAAGCTTTTAAATGGGAATTTCCGCTCGCATGGCTAGACAAAAGAAACTTTACATCGGACCTCGATTACGGCGCATTCGGCGAGATCGGGGCCTTACACAAAAAACAATGGCGGAGGATTTAGGCGTCTCTCCGTCCTACATTAATCTTATTGAGAGAAATCAAAGACCAGTAAGCGCACATCTGTTGCTGCGCTTCACTGAAACTTATGAAGTGGGAATACGAGAGCTTGCTAGCGATGAAGATGATCGCCTCTTTGAAGAGCTGCAAGAAGCTTTTACGGACCCTATATTTCAAGACCTCGGCATTATACGCGAAGACATACAAGATCTTGCAGCCGCAAATCCCACGATAGCAGAAGCATTATCAACACTTTACCGGTCCTACCGTACAGCTCATGAAAGTGCGCGCGATTCTGATGCCCTCAGACAAGCTTCTCCTGTGGACATTGTGCGCACATTCATACACAGAGCTTCTAACTATTTCCCTGAACTGGATAAAGCAGCAGAAACCGTCGCGCACACGCTTTCTATGCGCAAGCGAGATTCATACGCCGCTCTGGCCGAGCGTTTGCAAAACACTCACAAAATTTCAACACGTATAATGCCAGCCGATATTATGGCGCACGCGTTACGCCGTTTCGATCCGCATCGTAATGAACTACGATTATCGGAGGTTTTGGACGGCTCAAGCCGCAACTTTCAACTCGCGCTGCAAATCGCATATTTAGAACAGTCCGACACTTTCAATTCAATAATTAACGCTGCTGAAATAAAAGGAACGCAGACAAAACGCTTGGCCCGCGCCGCACTCGCCAACTATTATGCTGCCGCATTATTGATGCCATACGAAGCATTTTTAAAAGCTGCCGAAGAATTGTCCTACGATATAGAAATGCTGGGACGTCGCTTTGAAACTAGCTTTGAACAAGTATCCCACAGACTTACGACTTTGTGCCGACCAGGAGATGAAGGCATTCCATTTTTTTTGATAAAAGTTGATGCCGCCGGCAATATTTCAAAACGTTTTTGCGCGGCGAATCTCACATTCGCCCGCATCGCAGGCGGATGCCCACGCTGGTCTATCCATGACGCCTTCCGGGCACCACGACGAATTTTCACTCAACTTATCAGAACCCAAGATGGGGAGAATCTATTTACCATTGCCCGCACTGTCCATGGCTGGAATGCTGGCTTTAGCACAAAGAGCGATACCCAGGCCCTGGCCCTTGGCTGCGCCGCCAAAGACGCCGGCGCGCTGGTCTACGCCAGCGGTTATGATCTTGAAAATGATCCGGCGACGGAGGTGGGCGCCGGCTGCGCCCAATGCGACCGCCTCGATTGCGCTGAGCGCGCCCGCCCCCCGGCGCGCCGCCGCCTCATCGTCGATGAATACCGCCGCGGCGCCTCGCCCTTTTCATTTGCTTTGGATTAGGGGCTGAGAGAAGAATACTATGCTTGACGCCCTTCCTTCCCCCGCCCTGCGGGGGAAGTGGCCGCGTAGCGGTCGAAGGGGGCATTTTAGAAACACCAGTAAGTTTAGTGTGAGTGGAGCCCAACGCCCCCTCCGTCGGCTAACGCCGACACCTCCCCCGCAGGACGGGGGAGGAAAAGCACCCCAAACTACGTATGCAATAAACCGTCTAAGGAACAAGAACCGTCGGGGAGCCCGGTCCGATGATCACATGATCATGCCCGCCGCCGCCCCCGCCCACGCCATTGGGCGGCAACACCGTTGTCGTCACACGGTCCCCCAAAGTGGCCAAAGGCCGACGGCCATTGTTCAACCGCAGCACCGCGCCTTCGACGTTGGTCTCCGCCGCACTCATGATGGAAACGCCCGAAGCGCCTGACAGCGACAATGCCCCTGAGGCCGCCAGGGCGACATCCCCCGTCTGCGGATCGATGGTAAGAACGCTTTCAAGGGCGGCGAGACGCTTTTCCAACGCCGCCGCCTCTGCGTGGGCCGCACTTGCATTGGCCGCCTCAATCCCCTGGCTTGCCAAAAGCCCGACCATGAACGCCAGACCAAGCCCCGCCGCAAACCCAAACTTGCCCATAACCCCGCTCCTCAAGAAAATATGTTCCAAGGCCAGATAATCATGGGCGGCATGACAAGTCTATGCCTGAAAAGGACTAAGCCGCTTCACCATGTCCGTCTTTCTTTTTCATATGAATTTCAAACATCTTCACATCGCGCAGCCACCGCCCTGTCGCCACGGTTACTGCAAAAACAAATCCGTAAACGCCTTTTAAAATGAGGCCGCGCAAAATATAACGTTTGAAAAAATAAAACGGAAAGCCAAAGAAAATCCGCATCACGACAAGCGGCAAGGGCTTTAATGCCTCCTTCGCCCGGGCGGTGGTGTTGCGGTTCACCTTGTTCATAAGGTGCTCCACCCCGGTGAACGAGTAATGGAGAATGGCCGCGGTCAAGCGTCCGACCCTGGCGTCTTTGGGCGGCTTGAACTGGTCCCAGGCTTTGGAATCGGGAATGCGGATGCGCCGTCGATCATACAATTTCGCCCGCACTTGAATATCAACGCCATACCACGGCGCGCCGATGGGCGGCGCCGTCACAAGGGGCGTGCGAAACGCGATCTCTTCCGGCGCGCCATGTTCAAACAGCGCGGCAATCTCCGCCGCCAGCTTAGGCGTCACCACTTCATCCGCATCAAGATCGAGCAGCCAGTTATAGGCGCAAAGGTCCTCCCCCGCCCGCTTTTGTCCCCCAACTCCGCGCCAGGCGACGTGCTCCACCCGGGCGCCCGCCTTCTCGGCCAGCGCCACGGTTGCGTCGGTGGAGCCGGAATCCACCACCACCACTTCGCGCGCAACCGCCAAGGCTGCGCTCACAACCTCGGCAATCTTCCGCTCCTCATTCAACGTGCGGATATAGCAGGAAATGGGCGGGCGGCGGTCTTCAGGCGTCTCGACTTCGGTCATGGGGCGTGGGATAAGCGTGGTTTCTCATAAAGCTGACGCCCTGTCCTGACATGAACCGACGCCGGGCGCTAGTAGGATTAAGCGTTTGAAAAGGCCGCTTTTATGGAGCCCTACAGCATTGTCATCACCAGCTGCGGCCGCTTTGACCTGTTAAAACGCACGGTAGACAGCCTGCTCGCGCACATCGACGGGCCCTTGGAGAAAATCGTCGTCATCGAGGATTCCGGCGACGACACGGTGCAAGAGGCGCTCGCCCATGTGGACCGGCCCGTGGAGTTCATCGTGAACCGTCCGCAGCTCGGCCAGATCCGGGCCATCGACACAGCCTACGCCGCGGTTTCAACCCCTTACATCTTTCACTGTGAGGATGATTGGGAGTTTTTTCGAACCGGATTCATCGCCGAGTCCTTCAAGATTTTGAACGCCCATAAAGACGTCAGCATGGTGGGGCTGCGTCCACGGACGGAGCTGAACCCTTTGGTGCGGGAAACGCCGGTCGAAGACCTAAACGGCCTTGCCTATTTCCGCCTCGATCCCACTCTGCATCCGGAGTACTTTAGTTACTCGTTTAACCCGGGCCTTCGGCGCCGTAACGATTATGAAGCAATTGGACCATTTGAAAAGATCGGCCCCGAAGCTGATGTCAGCTACGCCTTCAAAAAGGCGGGCTTTAGCATGGCCTACCTGGAAGACCCCGCCGTCGCCCATATCGGAGACGGCCGCCACGTCGCCGACCCCCATGGTCCGAAACGCCCGACAAACGTGTTTGAACGCCTGCAACGCTCCATCGAAAAGCGCTTGAAACGCCGCGCTCGAAAACAAGCGGAGAAAGAAGCATCGTGACCGCAGAGGAGGCCGTCACATCGCGCGAAGAGGCGCCCTTTGGCGCTTATCCGCCCTCGCCTTTTCAAAATTGGGCGCGTGCCCGCGCCGGGGCGATGCCGGACACTTGGGCGGGCAAACGGGCCGCCATGCTCTTGCGCCGGATCGCCGGAACGAAAACCGGACGCCCGTTCGATGTCGCCGTCTTCGACGCCGCCCGGGCGCGCCTGCACCCTTACGACAACAATTCGGAAAAACGCGTCTACGCCACGCCGCAATTTTGGGACGCGGCGGAACGGGCGGTGCTTGCCGAGGCCATTGGCTCTGGAACGAAGGACGCCTTCCTGTTCGCCGATATCGGCGCCAACGCCGGCCTCTATACGCTGTTCGCCATTTGTGCGGCGCGCAACGCCGGCCGGCCCTTGCAAGTCGTCGCCTTAGAACCGGAGCCAACAGTCAGGGCGCGACTGACATTCAACCTGAAAGCTTCAAACGCAGAGGACGCCGTAACCGTGCTCCCCTGGGCGGCGACGGACGTCGCGCGACAGCTCACGTTCGCCGTCGATACGAAAAACCGTGGTGAGAATAAAATCGTCTCGGAGAACGCCGCCGACGCCTTAACGGTAGAAGGCCGTCCTTTAGCGGACGCATTTAACGCAGCGGGCTTTTCCCATGTGGACGCCATGAAAATTGATATCGAAGGCGCGGAGGCGCCGGCGCTGGCCGCCCTTTTTGATGAGAAACACAAAGCGCTTTGGCCACGTATGATCATTATGGAAACCTTCCATGACAAAGGCGCCGACAGCGCCCTTCGCTTGTGCTTGCACCATGGCTATGAGATTGCGCTTCAAACAAAACTGAACAGCATACTGCAACAACAAGGACTATAAGCCCCATGCCGCAAATCCGCGCTTATTTCGCCTACCGCAGCCCTTATTCACGCTTAGGGCTCCATCAACTCGCCGCGTCCGGGCTTGAAGCGGATGTCATCCCCTTTACAGGCCCCCCTGAAGGCGAGCCCTTTCGAAACGCCAATTTAGATATGAGTTCTGCGTATTATTCCTACGTCGCCGAAGACGTCCTGCGCGAAACCATGCGCGCCGGCCTGCCCATCGCGATGCCTGATCCGTTCGACATCGACTTCACGCCGGCTATAAACGCCTTCCTTGCCGCCAAGCGGGAGGGCGCTGGGTTGGCGTTCGCCATCGCAGCCTCGGACGCCCGCTGGGGCGAAGGGAAAAACCTTTCCGACCTTTCCGTTCTAAAAGACGTCGCACACGCCGCAGGGCTCGCCCCCAACCTTGTCGAGGCCGCGCAAGCTGACGCGCAGATTGAGGAAGATCTCCGGGAAGGCCGTAAACTGATCGAACAGGACCGGGTCTTCGGCGTACCTTTTTTTGTCTCTGGCGATCAAAAATATTGGGGCCAAGACCGATTTAATCGGCTGTTGGAAGATCTGGAAAAAGCGAAAGGGTGATCCCCCGCCAATCACCCCTGCGGCCGACCGATTGAGTGATAATCGAACCCGCGCGCGACCATATCCGCCGGGCGATAGATATTGCGCAGATCCACCATCACAGCCGACCCCATAGCATTCAGCACACGGTCGAGGTCTAAAGCGCGAAACTCGTCCCACTCTGTCATAATGACAACAGCGTCGGAGCCTTCAATAGCGTGATACGGTCCATCGCAGTAAATGACGCCGTTAAAGTGTTCTTTCGATTCTTCCATACCGGCGGGATCGAAAGCGCGCACCGTCGCCCCCGCGTCCTGTAAAGCCGGCACGACGTCAAGAGACGGCGCATCGCGCATATCATCTGTGTTCGGTTTGAACGTGAGACCCAGCATCGCGATGGATTTACCTTCCACGCTGCCGCCGCACGCCGCGACGATCCGCTCGGCCATCTGCTTTTTCCGGGCGGCGTTGATGTCGACCACCGCTTCAACAATTTTCGTCGGCGCTTCAAATTGCTGCGCGGTGCGTACGAGAGCCAACGTATCTTTTGGAAAACAGGACCCGCCATAGCCAGGTCCGGCATGTAAAAACTTACCGCCAATCCGGCCATCAAGACCGATGCCCTTGGCCACTTCCTGCACATTGGCGCCCACCTTTTCACAAAGGTCGGCCATTTCATTGATGAAGGTGATTTTCGTCGCCAGGAAAGCATTGGCGGCGTACTTGATAAGCTCGGATGTCGTCCTGTTTGTGAAAACAATCGGCGTTTCGTTGAGATAAAGCGGGCGATACAACTCGCGCATCACCTCCACAGCGCGCTCATCTTCAACCCCGCAAACGACCCGGTCCGGACGCTTGAAATCGTCAATGGCGGCGCCTTCGCGTAAAAACTCGGGGTTTGACGCCACAGCGAAATCGGCGTCGGGCCGCTTGGCTTTGATGCGCGCCTCTACTTCAGCTCCGGTCCCTACGGGCACGGTGGATTTCGTCACGACCACGGTGAACCCGTCCATCGTTTCTGCGATCTCTTCGGCGGCGGCGAATACATAGGACAGATCCGCAAACCCATCCCCCCGGCGTGACGGCGTTCCAACAGCGATAAACACAGCGTCTGCATCTGGGACAGCGCTTTTTAAGTCCGTCGTAAAAGAAAGCCGGCCCGCTTTAACGTTTTCGGCGACAAGGGCGTCCAATCCAGGCTCGTAAATCGGGATTTCGCCCGCTTCCAGCATGTCGATTTTGCCAGCGTCCTTGTCGACGCATACGACATCGTGTCCGAAATCCGAAAAACACGCCCCGGACACAAGGCCGACATATCCCGTCCCGATCATCGCCACGCGCATGGCAGGTCTCCTGAAAAAACAAAGTCTCGACGCAAGCTTACGAGCGCCGCCGGTGTCATAATCGTTTTTGATGCAAGAAACAGCCCCACGGCCGATAAAGTTTCCGCGAAACGGCCCGTTTGTTGCTGTTTCGAGAAACATGCGCATCTCGTCAACGCGCCGGAGCGTATTGTTTAGAAAAACTTACAGATAGATCTACGTATCAGCTCTGGACATGGACGACCGCCTATGATGTGTTCCGCCCGATTTTTGCAATGCAAAAAACGAATTCGCCCCAACAACCGACGCCCTTCAAGGCATATGGACGTGTAGTATGGACCGTTTAGACCAACTTGAAAGCCAGAGCATTTACATTTTCCGCGAGGCTTTTAACCGTATTGAAAACATCGCGATGTTGTGGAGCCTTGGCAAAGACTCCAACGTCATGGTTTGGCTGGCGAAGAAAGCGTTTTTCGGCCATGTGCCCTTCCCTGTGGCCCACCTCGATACAGGGCTGGAGTTTGACGAGACCTACGAATTTCGGGACCGCTATGTAAAGGAATGGGGGCTGAACTTCATTGGCGACCCATGCCCGCCGATCGAAGCCATTGACGACACCCTGCCCCCGGCCTCGCGCCTTGCAGCCCGCAAAACAGCGGGGGTAAAAGAGGTGATCCAAAAATACGGCTTTAACGGCATCATCGCGGGCATCCGCCGGGATGAACAATCGATGCGCGCAAAAGAGCGGTATTTCTCCCCGCGCGGCAATGACGGCAAGTGGGACTTCCGGGACCAGCCGCCAGAGTTTTGGGACCAGTTCAACACCGACTACCCGGAAGGCACGCATATCCGTATTCACCCCCTCCTCCATTGGACGGAGCTCGACATCTGGCGGTACATCCAGCGCGAAGAAATTCCGCTGGTGCCCCTCTATTTCGCCAAAAACGGCAAGCGCTTCCGCTCCCTCGGCGAAAAAGGCATCACCGAACCCTTCGCATCGGACGCCGACACGATCGAAAAGATCATTGCGGAGCTTGAAACCATCAAAACCGAAGAGCGCGCCGGACGGGTGATGGACCACGATTCCGAAGACGCGTTCGAACGTCTGCGCGAAGACGGCTACATGTAAGCGGGAGAGACCTAAAATGACCAACACGCCCAAGCTCGCCGCTGAGAACCAAAACGCCCCCGCCCGCATGCGCGACCTTATGCGCATCGTCATCGTCGGACATGTCGACCACGGTAAATCAACCGTTGTCGGACGCTTGTTCCATGACACAGGCAGTTTGCCGGAAGGAAAGTACGAAGCCATAAAAGCCATGTGCGATCGTCGTGGCATGCCCTTCGAATGGGCGTTCCTGATGGACGCCATGCAGGCCGAACGGGATCAGGGCATTACAATCGACACATCGCAAATCTGGTTCAAAACCGAAAAACGCGACTACACCATTATCGATGCGCCGGGCCACAAAGAGTTTCTGAAAAACATGATCACCGGCGCCGCCCAGGCCGACGCTGCGCTCTTGATTATCGACGCTTCCGAAGGCGTGCAGGAACAATCTCGCCGCCATGGTTATCTTCTGCATCTCATGGGCGTGCGCCAGGTGGCCGTGGCTGTGAACAAGATGGACCTGATCGGCTACGAAAAAGAGCAATTCGACCTGATTGAGGAAGAATATCGCGCCTACCTCGCCTCTATCGGCGTCGAACCCACGTTCGTCATCCCTGTCTCCGCCCGGGAAGGAGACAATATCGCCATGTCGACCAATGGTGCGGGGGAACGCAAAACCTCATGGTACGAAGGCCCGACGGTGGTCAAAGCGCTCGACAGCTTCTTGCCGACCTCAGCGCCCCGGGATTTGCCCCTGCGTATGGCCGTGCAAGACGTCTACAAGTTCGACGATCGCCGCATCATCGCCGGACGGATTGAATCCGGCGCATTGTCCGTAGGCGATACGGTGGTGTTTTCTCCGTCCAATAAGTCAGCCAAGGTGAAGTCCATCGAAGCGTGGACCTCAAAACCGGAGGCTGTTGCAAAAACAGCCGCCCAGGCCGGGGAATCCGTCGGCTTTACCCTGGACGAGCAAATTTTCGTGGAACGCGGGGATCTCGCTTCCCACGAAAAGGACGCGCCCGCTGAAACAGATGTCTTCCGTGCTAAGATTTTCTGGCTGGGCCGTAAACCGCTCGAAAAGGGCAAAAGTTATAAGCTAAAGCTGCAAAGCTTCGAGACGACCGCAACCGTCGACGAAATCGAACATGTGATCGATACGGGCGATCTTACCGCCTCAGCCGCCACAATGGTGGACCGCAACCAGGTGGCGGAAATCGTTCTGCGCACACGCCGCGTCGTCGCCCTTGATGCGTTTACCGACAACGCTCG
Source organism: Pseudomonadota bacterium (assembly GCA_039183635.1). Lineage (GTDB taxonomy): Bacteria > Pseudomonadota > Alphaproteobacteria > Caulobacterales > Parvularculaceae > JBCDBL01. The sequence goes on along the minus strand of JBCDBL010000013.1, from coordinate 25,211 downwards.
CACCGGTCGGTTCGTTCTTGTGGACAAATACGATATCGCCGGCGGCGGCATTATATCCATGGAAGGGTACGCCGACCAGCGGGGCCTCGTCACACAACGCTCCACCAACATCACACGGGTGGATATGGCGGTGACGCGGGCCTCGCGGGCAACGCGATACGGCCACCGGGGCGGCGTCATCTGGCTGACGGGCTTGTCCGGCGCCGGCAAATCGACAATCGCCGTTGAATTGGAAAAAGAATTGTTCGAACGCGGGTTCAACACCTTCGTTCTCGACGGGGACAATGTCCGCTATGGCCTGAACGCCAATCTTGGGTTCTCACCGGAAGACAGAGCCGAGAACATACGACGGGTCGGCGAAGTTTCAGCTTTGTTCGCAGAAGCCGGCATGATCTGCATTACGTCATTTATCTCGCCGTATAGATCGGACAGAGATCGCGCGCGCAAGTCCGCCGGAGATAGTTTCCACGAAATATTCGTTGCGACATCTTTGGAAGAATGCGAACGCCGTGACCCTAAAGGTCTTTACAAGCGCGCCCGCGCAGGAGAGATAGCTGAGTTCACGGGGGTGTCCGCACCTTATGAACCGCCTGAGGCGCCCGAGTTCACACTGAACACGGAAAATAGATCCGTGCGCGAATGCGTTGACGATCTTGTTGTTTACGTCACGGAAAAATTCCGTTCATAAATAATTAACCATCCTTGGCTGAGCTTTTAAGCGCTTTATGGGCAGAGCGGCGCATGAAGCGCTTAAAAGCGAAATGCGAGTGGTTCGCAATCCGAAAACAGAAATGAAACTTAAAGCGTCGCCCGGATTCCGATTAATGCGACGGCGCTCTAGGGCTTGTTGAGATTCATCAATATATCCGGTCATCCCGGACGCCGGTTTTCTCCAAGTCTTTGACTTGGTTAGAAAATCGAGCGATCCGGGATCTGGTGCAACAGATTTCAGGCACGTGGAGACAGATCCCGGCGCTAACACGCGCACGCCAAAACCTATGGGTTTTGGGCGCGTGTAACGTCCGGGATGACGGAACAACTCTGAATCTCAACAAGCCCTAGTCGTTTATGATGCTGTTTTTGAGATCATGCATCGCTTTGACGAACTTGCTGTCTTTCAGCGTCACAAGTTTTTCGCGATAATCTGACGACCCTTGAACAACGCCTTCACTGTGCGTGCGCACCTGGGCGAGCATGTCATGGAGACCAATGCCAGGGCGACGGGGGTCGCCGGGCGCATACGTTTCCATGTCTTGAATTGCATACGATTGAGAATCGAAAGCCATGTTAATTCTCCGCTAATTACTCCTCAACTGACACGCTTTACGGGAGCAGAAACGCAGCGGATCACGTCATAAATGTCGATTCTCGAATTAGGACAGTCCCATAAAATTTTATCCTTACTAAGCTTAAATTAACCACTCCCGTCCACCATGGGGCCTACAACTATAACGGATAGACCTCCAGTCGAAGCGATCAGGGGGCGAACCGCAGACATCATCACGCGCAAGAACGAGAAAAAAATATGAGAAACGTAGTTGCCGCAATGCGTCGCGAACCAGACCAAAACGCTTCTTCACAACGTCAAGACTTCGCCATGATTGAAGCCTTGCCGATCGCAGTCATGACCTGCAATATCGAAACCTTCGAAGTGAATTACGCGAACAAAAAGTCTTTCGAACTCTTAAAGTCCATTCAACATGTGTTGAAGGTGGACCCAAACGACATTATCGGCACATGCATCGACATCTTTCATAAAGACCCGTCCATGCAGCGCAAGATGCTCGCCGACCCAAAAAACCTGCCGCATACCGCAAAGATCGAAGTCGGCGAAGAAGTCCTCGAACTTCTGATCGACGCCCTTTACGACGAAAGAGGAAACTACACCCAGGCGATGCTCACCTGGAGCATTGAGACCGAAAAAGTTCGCGCTGATCGTGAACAAAAGCGCCTGCTGCAGATGATCGACAATATGCCGATCAATGTGATGACCTGCGATATAAATCGCGATTTCGAAATCACGTACGCCAACCAGACAAGCCTCAACACGTTGAAAATGGTTGAGGAGCATCTGCCGATTAAAGTCGACACCCTTGTGGGCTCCTCCATCGACGTCTTCCATAAACATCCCGAGCACCAGCGTAAGATGCTCGCCGATCCGAAAAACCTGCCGCATACGGCAAATATTCGCGTCGGACCGGAAATTTTGAACCTGCGCGTATCCGCCATCTCGGGCGCGGATGGCGAATATCTCGGCCCCATGCTGACCTGGTCGATCATTACAGACCAGGTGAACATGGCTGAAAGCGTTACCGGCGTTGTTGAATCCATGGAGAAAACATCCGCCGACATGGATACGTCCGCCCAGGAGATGTTGGGCCTGGCCGATGAAGCCAACTCCATGTCGAGTTCCGTTTCCGCGGCGGCCGAAGAAATGACGGCGGCGGTCAACGAAATTTCTCAGCAAATGACCGAGGTCGCGCAAATGGCGACAACGGCCTCCGACGAAGCGCAAAAGACGGACCAGCAAGTGGCTTCTCTCGCCGAAGCCGCCCACCGTATCGGTCAGATCACGGATATGATCCAGTCAATCGCCGACCAGACGAAACTGCTCGCCTTGAACGCAACGATCGAGGCCGCGCGCGCCGGGGAAGCCGGCAAAGGCTTCGCCGTCGTCGCCTCGGAAGTGAAGTCGCTATCCGGCCAGACCGCAAAGGCCACCGAGGAAATCAAGGAACAGATCACAGAAGTTCAGGGCGTCACGGAACAAGCGGTGAGCGCAATCACGTCGATCCGCGACATTATCGAAAAACTGAACGGGGTTTCGGCCCAGGTCGCTGCAGCTGTCGAAGAACAGGGCGCAGCCACCCAGGAGGTCACGCGGTCGATCTCCGGCGTCGCCGACGCCTCGCAAAAAACAGGCGAATCAGCCCGGGAAGTGCGCAGCATCGCCGAAAACGTCAACACGTATTCGTCGCAACTCAGCAAAGAAATCGACTCGTTCCTGGACAACACCGGCGCATCCTAATCGCACGGCGCCGCCATAAAACTTTTATAAAAGCCCCGCGCCCCGGCGGGGCTTTTTTATATGACACGGCCCAGTTGATCCGGCGCCGCGCCTGGGACATTGTCCAGATCCGCCTTATTCGCCGCTGAAAAGGAGCCTTGCGCGCCCATGTCATCCGCCGACCTTCTGTCCGACCTGTCCGATATCGCCAAACAAGCTGGCGTAAAAATCATGGAAATCTATGACAGCGGCGTCTTCGAAACACAGCACAAGGATGACGCATCCCCGGTGACGAAGGCCGATAAGGCGGGGGAAGCGATCATTCTCGCCGGCCTGCATCGCATCGAACCGCAAACGCCGGTGCTTGCCGAAGAATCCGCTTCGGAGGGCCGCATTCCGGAATTGGGCGCCCGTTTTTACCTCGTAGACCCCCTGGACGGCACCAAAGAGTTTTTGAAGAAGAGCGGCGAATTCACCGTCAACATCGCCCTTGTGGAAAACGGCGCGCCGACGGCGGGCGTCGTTTATGCGCCGGCCCTCGGCGCGCTTTACGCCGGCGCAAAAGGCGCCGGCGCAACGCGGACGGATGTTGAAAGCGGCGCGGCGACAACGATATCCGTGCGCACGCCGGACGAGGACGGGCTTATCGTCGTCGCCAGCAAATCCCACCGCACGCCGCAAACCGATGCGCTTTTAGAGACGTTGTCCGTCAAATCCTTCACCGCCGCGGGGTCCTCCCTGAAATTCTGCCGCATCGCCGAGGGCGCTGCAGACTTCTACCCGCGCCTCGGACCGACAATGGAATGGGACACCGGCGCAGGGCACGCCGTTTTAGAAGCGGCCGGGGGCGTGGTTTACGCCCATCCTGAGGGCGGGCCGTTGCGATACGGGAACAAAGCGCGGGATTTCCTCAATCCCTTCTTCATGGCGCACGGCGCGCGCCCTTTCGACGTTTGACCGCAGTCATCGGGAGTGAAGCCGGCGCCCCTTTATGTTGAGGGGCGCTGAGAACTCACATAGTATTCAACACATTATGTCGGAAAGTTTTGAAATACCGCCTGCGCCCGGCGCTCCACTGAACACGTCCGACGCTGTCGCGCGTTTATCGGCGCTCGCCCAGGAAACGCGGCTTGCGGTGGTGCGGGCCCTTGTCAAAGCCGGACCAGACGGTATGGCGGCCGGCGATATCGCTGAACGGGTGTCGGCGAGCCCCACCGCCTTGTCGTTTCACCTGAAAGAGCTGCAAGCAGGAGGCCTCCTCAGATCACGCCGACGCGGGCGATTTGTGATCTATACGGCGGATATAGAAGGTCTTTCCACACTTGTGGACTTCCTGCTGAACGATTGCTGTCAGGGGCGCCCTGAAATCTGCGGCCTGGCCACGCCGCGGTAAAACGTTTCCAGACGACGTGAACACCGGTTCACCGCCCGCAAACGCGCAAACCGGATCGAAGCGTTTTTGTTTTAAAGATAATTCGGACGCACCCAAATTTCCCAAAAAGGCGTATCCGGTCCCGGTTCGAACTCCCGCGTGAGGCGCGCGCCGAATATATCACGCGCCGTCTCGCCGTTCGGCGTCGCCTTTGAAACGAACCGGGGAACAAGGATAACATCCGCCTCATCAAGAACGCTGTCGGCCATGTGCGCGCCGGTCCAACGGGGCGCGGCGGAAGGCCGCGCGCGGGCGAGCAGCGCGGCGGAATCGAAACCGTCAAGAATATAAGGCCGAGCGCCTAATTTTGTATACGGACGAATAGCTTGAGCGCCCGCGATATGAACGCCGATCGTGTTCACCGGCGTCAACAGGCCGTATGCTTCAATCTCAGCGGGGCTAAACCGGCCTTCGCGCACCCACAAGGTGAGATCTTCCCGCGGGGCGGCGGCGTAGACGTCAAGTTCGTGGATAACCGTCGGAGCATCCTGAATGGCCGCCATGATCCCTTGCGTCGCCGTCTCCACGCCATCGAGACGGGCGCCCCCCAGCGCCGCGACCCCAAGCGCGAGGGCCACAGGCGCCGCCGCTGCACGATCGTAATTTAGATGCAAACGGGCCGCGGCGATGAGCTCCCCGGACAGGGCGAGCACGGCCAGCGCGAGGCCCTGGGTGGGCGTCGCCCCGAGGGCTGCAGCGATCAGGAAACTCGCCAGGATCAACAGACCCACCGGGCGCCATAGAGCCACGTCAGGCTTTAACCGCGCCTGGGTCGTCGCCAGCACCGCTGCAGCGATCAGCGCCACCAACACCTCCCCCGCCGGCATGCCTGGCGCTTGAATGAGGGGCCCTGCCATGACGGCCTTTAAATACGTTGCATGAAAGCCAAAAAACGCCGCCTCGATCGACGCGACGCCGAGACAAAAAACCACCGCCGCCGAAACCACAAATAAAATCGCGCGGCGACCGTACGCCGCGCCCATGGCGAGGGCGGCGAGGGCGGCGAGAAAACCTGGAAAAGAGGTGTGCAGCAATAAAAACAGCGCAAGCCCCGTGAGGGCCCCGTCCAACCGATGGGGGGCGGGGGCGGCGCCGTCCCGGGCCGGGAAGAAGGCGGCCACAAGCACGATCAGGCAGAGCCCCCAGGCGACGCCAGCGGGGCCTTCGCCGGCGAAAGCAGCGGCGATCACAGGCGCGCACGCCAGCATCGCAACCAAGACAGCGATCACCGTTGAAAATCGCCGCGCACTTAAAATCAGAAGCGGCCAAATCAACCCCAACGCCGCAAGGGTGTGGGCGATCAATACCGCTTTGGCCGTCGGTCCGGTCGCTTCAACTCCGGCAAGGCCCAGCAAAAGATAGAACGCCCCAAAGTCGGACGCCCGATCCATATGGGGCGTCTGACCGCCGGCCCAGGCCCACACGTCCGCCAGGAATGGGAAAACGTCCCCGTCAATCGCAGCGGAGAAACTCAAAACCGGGGTCATAGCGCCCAAAAACGCCATTGGCGCCGCCAAGGCCAACGCCAACCCCATAGCGACGAGAGCGCCATAGTCCCGGGTTAAAGGCCGCATCAAACGGTCTCGCCAATGCGCGGCGTTAAAGCTTTGTGGCGACCCGCCGGCCTCCTCGGCTCGGCTCCAAAGCTGTGCCGGCATGACGTCTCCTTTTGCGGCGATGGTCAGATTAATGTTTGATTAAGCAAATCCCCTGCCGACCGGAAAACCGCCTCAAAATGAGACACATTTCTCCCTGGAAAAAACGCATTGAATTATCCCGCCACGAATGAAAGTCGCAGGCGCCGGGCGTGCGCCGCGAACCACAAACCGATGCGTCTTGCCTGGATGCGGGCGTTGCGTGTATTTCAAAGGAATGCGCACCCTCTATCATATGCCGCTTGATCCGTTTTGCCGAAAAATTCGCCTTATCCTCGGCGAGAAAAGCTTGAAGACGACCCTTGTTGAGGAGCGGCCGTGGGAGCAACGGGCTGAGTTTTGCGCTTTGAACCCGGCCGTCGCCGTTCCCGTTCTTGTCGACGAAGACCCCGCCGGCGATGAAATCGCACTGGCCGACAGCTACGCCATCGCAGAATATCTGGAAGATGTTTACGGCGGCGGCCGGGTGTTGCCCGGCGCCTCCAAAGCAAGAGCCGAAGCGCGGCGCATCGCCCAATGGTTCGACGACAAGTTCGAGGCGGAGGTCAACCGTTTTGTCTTGCGCGAAAAGGTGGACAAGCGCTTGAAAGGTCTGGGATCGATCGACCTTGAAGCGTTTCGACGCGGTTTGGATAACCTGCGTTACCACCTCGATTATGTGAACTGGCTTGCAGAACGGCGCAGTTTTCTCGCCGGCGAACGACTTACGCTCGCCGACCTTGCAGCTGCAGCGCACTTATCCTGTACGGACTATCTTGATGAAATCCCTTGGCGAGACTTCCCCTTTGCAAAAGATTGGTATGCAAAAATAAAGTCTCGGCCTTCGTTCCGCCCGCTGCTGGCGGACCATGTGCAAGGGTTCCCTCCGCCAAGACACTATGCCGACCTCGACTTCTAAAACACGCGCCAGGGCCGTCAAGGAAACGGCCCGCGTCGTGGGTTTCGACGAGGTGGGGGTGTGCGCGGCCGACGCCATCCCACAAGCGCCGGACCGTCTGAAGGAATTCCTCGCCGCCGGCAGACATGGCGACATGGCGTGGATGGCCGATCGCGCAGCAGCGCGCAGCGCGCCGAACGCTCTTTGGCCTGAAGCGCGATCGGTCATACTGGTCGGGCTGAATTACGGCCCCGCCAAAGACCCGATGACGCTGCTAAAGCATAAAGAAAAAGGCGTCATTTCCGTCTATGCGCAAAATGCGGACTACCATGACGTCGTCAAAAAAAAGCTGAAACGCCTGGCGCGCGCTATTGTCGCCAAGCAGGGGGGCGAGGTGAAAGTGTTCGTGGACACCGCGCCTGTTATGGAAAAACCTCTGGCGGGGGCCGCCGGGCTCGGCTGGCAAGGCAAACACACCAATCTTGTTTCCCGCGCCTTCGGCTCCTGGCTTTTTCTCGGCGTCATTTACACGACCCTTGACCTGGAGACCGATGAACCGGGAACGGACCATTGCGGGCAATGTAGGAGCTGTCTTGATATTTGCCCTACGGACGCATTTCCCACGCCTTACAAACTCGACGCCAGACGCTGCATTTCATACCTTACGATCGAGCATAAGGGCCATATTCCGGAAGACTTCAGGGACGCTATTGGCAATCGCATATATGGGTGCGACGACTGTCTGGCCGTTTGCCCCTGGAACAAATTCGCCGCGACGGCCCGGGAAGCGAAATTCCACGCCCGCCCGGAGCTTGCGGCCCCCGATCTCGCCGATCTTGCACAACTTGACGATGCGGGGTTCCGTACCTTGTTTTCAGGTTCGCCCATAAAGCGGATCGGGCGGGACAGATTTCTTCGCAACGTATTGATCGCCATCGGCAATTCGGAAGACGAAAACCTTGCGCCGTATGCGGAGCGGCTCCTGGACGATCCTTCTGCGATCGTCCGCGCCATGGCGGTGCGCGCAATTGGCCGCCTGTGCGATCAAAAAGCATTTGAAAGTCTGAAACGAAACCGACACACTAATGAGACAGATGAAGATACGCGCCGCGAATGGTCGCGCAAATATTGCGCGTAGCGGCTTAAAAGACGCATACGTAACAGCATAGCACATGTCGCCGTCACAGCACGCCCGCACCGCACACGCTTGCGCCCACAGCATGGGCCCTGAACACGTCCGTAAGAATGAGCGTCGCACACACCTTGTCATTGTAATCAGCGCCGCCGCCATGGTGATCGAGATCGTCGCCGGTTTCGCCTTTGGCTCCATGGCGCTTCTGGCCGACGGGCTGCACATGGCGACCCACGTGGCGGCCTTGTCGGTGGCCGCCATCGCCTACGCCCTGATGCGCCGCCATGAGAACGACGCCGACTTCGCCTTCGGCGTCGGCAAAATGAACACCCTCGGCGGCTACACCAGCGCCATCCTCCTTGCGGGCTTCGCCATTTTCATGGCCTGGGAAAGCGTTGAGCGATTGCTGTCCCCCAAAGACATTTCATATGACCAGGCTTTGATCGTCGCCGTCTTCGGGCTCGTGGTGAACGCCGCCTGCGCCGTCATTTTGGGTCACGGGCATGGACACGGCGCGCATAAAGACCATGACCACAATCTGAAATCAGCCTACGTTCATGTTATCGCCGACGCCCTCACCTCCGTGTTCGCCATCTTCGCGCTGCTCGCCGGAAAGGCGTTCGGGGCGGCCTGGCTCGACCCCATTATGGGCGTTGTCGGATCAGTCATCATCACAGTCTGGGCCATCGGCCTGTTGCGGGACAGCGCAACCGTTCTCCTCGACAGACAGGCGCCGGCGGATCTGCGCGCAAAGGTGAAAACAGCCCTGGAGGCGGACGACGCCAATGTCGCGGCATTCCATATGTGGTCGGTGGGACTCGGTCGCTTCGCGCTGCAGGCTCATGTGGACGCCCCGGAAGAAGTCACGTCGGAGGCGCTTCGGGCGCGCTTGCCCGCGGATATCGACATACGCCACGCTGCGATAGAGGCGCGCCGCACCCCTCACGCATAAACATTAGGGCTGAACACGCACGACCTTTGGCGTAATATCCGGCGACGGTCCGAGGTTCGACGTGACGCCAAGACGCTCCGCCGCCACGCCCACAGTCAGACCGATGGCGAGGCACCATACTGTCCTGCTTTTCACGATGGTCGAGACGAAATACCAAATGGCGAGCATGATGCGTCCTCTAAAAAAGCGGTTCTTTTTCAAGTATCGCCCAAAGACCGCTGAAAATGTGTGAACGCGAGACGCGGAAAATGCTGACTTTGCTCTGTTTCGGATATGGCTATGTCGCCAAAGCCCTTGCAACGCGGCTTTTGTCCGCCAATGCGCAGTGGCGCATTATCGGCACGCGACGGCCCGGCGCAGACAGCGGCGCAAGCGGCGAGCCGCAAGGGGTGCGTTTGGTTCCGTTCGATGCAACAACGCCGCTTCACGATGACGTCCTGAGGCGGGCGACGCATATCGTTTCCTCAATCCCGCCGGACGACGATGGCGATGTCGTCCTGAGGCTCCACGGCGCCGACATGGCAAGACGCGCGCATACCGTCTCCTGGCTTGGCTATCTGTCCGCCACAAGCGTTTACGGCGACGCCAAGGGGAAGACGGTCACCGAGGAAACGCCGACCGCGCCGGTGAGCGAGACGGGCCGCCGCCGCGCCGCCGCCGAAACCGAATGGCTTGGTCTTGCCGAACAAACCGAGGCCCCTGTGGGCGTTTTTCGCCTCGGCGGGATCTATGGCCCCGGGCGCAACGCCCTCGCCCGCCTCATCGCTGGAAAAACAGCGTTTCGCATCACAAAGCCTGGGCATGTTCTTAATCGCATCCATGTGGACGATATTGTCGAGACGCTTCTCGCCGCGATGGCGAAACCCCGCTCCGGCGACGTTTACAATGTCGTCGACAACGCCCCGGCGTCCGCTGCGGATGTCATCGCCTACGCGGCCGAACTGTTGGGCCGCCCGGCGCCGCCCGCCGTCCCCTTTGAAAAAGCTGAACTCAGCCCGGCCGGACGCCGCTTTTTTGAGGAAAACAAACACGTCGACAACGGCCGCATCAAGCAGGCCTTGGGCGTCGTTCTCGCCTACCCGACGTATCGCGAAGGCCTGAACGCGCTTTACAAAGCCGGAGCAGCGGAAAAGGAATATTAATCGACGCGCGTTACGCTGGCCCCAGTGACCTTCAAGCCAACGGACGCGACATGACAAACGCGCGCACACCTTCATCCATCCCCGCGGACGGATTGCCCGGCCGCAAAGAGCCTCGTTTCCTCGTCGACGGCATGGGCGTCGAAATCGGCTCCAAACGTTACGATGTGATCGATATTTCACGCTCCTCGGTGCGGATTGACCGCTCAGGCGATGATTTTTCCACCGGGGCGCGCGTGACGGTGACATTCGTATCGGAAAAAGACGGGCCCGCAACGCCAATCCACAAAACGGAAGCCGGCTTCATTCGCCAGGACGCCTATTGTGCGGTTTTCGAGTACGCCCCCGGCCTGCCGGAATGGGATGACATCCTGAACGCCCACAAGTCTTTCCATGTCGACGATTTAAACCCGGACTTGTGGAACGACTAAGCGATGGACCGCGACACCCTTAAAACGTTTCTGTCTGCCGGACCGACGCGCAAGTTCGACCTTGGCGCGATCACCGCAAAGCTTGAAGAACAAGAGGACGCACAGCGCCTGTTTCGCTCACGGTCTTTAAACAGGGCGATATTCTTGAAGTATCTTGATACGGACGACCAAGGCCAAACCCCCAAACAGTCGCCGGTACGCACCCTTGTCTACTTACCTTTCGACCCCAAAGCGCCCCAGGACGGAGGCCAATCTTTTTTTTACTCCAGAGAACGGTTCACCGATTTTTCAAAAAACGGCAAAGCCTTTTTCTCCATCGCACAAGAACCTGAAGACCTGCAAAGGGATGCGGACATCCTCGACGTTTTCACCGATGCGCCCACATTCAACCCGTTCCTTTTGCATGACGCCTTTGAACGCTCAGGATACGCCCTGGAACCCGCCTTCTTCAATGTCGATCCGCACCACGTGCACCTCGTCAAAACACGTATTAAAAATCGTATACGGCCGATCATAATCGCCGCACTGGAAAATACAAACGGGGCGATGGACCGCTCGCTCGACACCTTCGCAGCGCGTATTTGGGAGAACAAGGAGCTGGATCGCATCCGCCCCTTGATCAAAGCCCTCGATCTTCCAGAACACGAAGCGGGAGACATTTTTCATTCCTGGTGCGGCATCACCTATTTTGAAGAAGAATTCGTCGCCCTCGCGCCTCACCTGAAACGTTTCGCCGTGTGGCTCTCTGAAAACCGTCGGCCGCGCGAGAGCCTCACCGGAGAGGCCGCGGAACTTATCGACAACGCCGCGTCAACAGCGAGAAAACGCTATCGCGCCACCTGGGTGAGCGCCGTCGAAACCTTGCAGGCCTATCAGCGCACATTCGAGTCCTTTGTCGGCCGGGAACGCAACATCACCCCGTTCATAGATTTTATGCGCGATGCGCGCCAGCATTTCTGGACCCTGGGCGCAGCCCTGGGGCGGTTGGAGCAGTCGGCCTATGCCTGGCGGACATTCGCCAAAGGATACGACGGGGTGCGCCTTCCCTTCGATCGTCTGAACGCCTTTTACCAGGTGATCAACCAAACCCAATAGATCCGCCAAGACATATAAAGAAATCTTTATATGTGTCTTGGCGACGGAGCGTGGCCCTGTTATAAGCCGCAAACTAAATTTTACATTCTCTACCGCCTGAAGGAGCCCGCGCTTATGGCCGCTGAAGATTATATCGTCAAAGACATCTCCCTCGCCGAGTTCGGCAACAAGGAGATTGAAATCGCCGAGACGGAAATGCCCGGCCTGATGGCGCTGCGGGAAGAATATGGCGCAAAGCAGCCTTTGAAGGGCGCGCGCATCGCCGGCTCCCTGCACATGACCATTCAGACCGCCGTCTTGATCCAAACGTTGGAAGCCCTCGGCGCAGATGTGCGTTGGGCGTCTTGCAACATTTATTCAACCCAGGACCACGCCGCCGCCGCCATCGCCGCGGCCGGCACGCCGGTCTTCGCGGTTAAAGGCGAAACGTTGGAAGAATACTGGGAGTATGCGGACAAGATTTTCGAATGGCCGAACGGCGAGGTCGCCAACATGATCCTCGACGATGGCGGCGACGCCACTTTGCTGGTGCTGCTCGGCGCGGAAGCGGAGACGAACCCGTCCGTACTCGACAATCCATCGAACGAAGAAGAAGAATATCTTTTTGCGACCATCAAAAAACGTCTTGCGGCGAACCCCGGCTGGTACTCGAAATTGCGCGACAGCATTAAGGGCGTCACGGAAGAAACCACCACCGGCGTCCTGCGTCTCTACCAACGTCAAAAGGCCGGCCAATTGCCGTTCCCGGCGATCAACGTCAATGACAGCGTCACCAAGTCGAAATTCGACAACAAGTATGGCTGCCGGGAAAGCCTTGTGGACGGCATTCGCCGGGCGACGGACACGATGCTCGCCGGCAAGGTGGCCCTCGTCGCGGGCTATGGCGATGTCGGCAAAGGCTCGGCGGAAAGTCTGCGCGGCGCCGGCGCCCGGGTGATGGTGACGGAGGTCGATCCGATCTGCGCCTTGCAAGCGGCCATGGACGGCTATGAGGTCGTCACCCTCGACGAAGCCGCGCCGCGGGCGGACGTTTTCGTCACCGCCACCGGCAACAAGGACATTCTCACCGTCGACCATATGCGCGCCATGAAGGACATGGCTATCGTCGGCAACATCGGCCATTTCGACAATGAAATCCAGGTCGAGGGTCTGCGCAATTGCAAGTGGACGAACGTCAAGCCGCAGGTCGACTTGATCGAGTTTCCCGACGGCAAGCGGATTATTCTGTTGTCGGAAGGCCGTTTGTTAAATCTCGGCAACGCCACAGGCCACCCAAGCTTCGTGATGTCCGCCTCTTTCACCAACCAGACGCTGGCGCAGATGGAGCTGTGGAACAATGGCGGGGACTACAAGAACGAAGTGTACGTCTTGCCGAAGCATTTGGACGAGAAAGTCGCCGCCCTCCACCTCGACAAAGTCGGCGCGCAACTGACCAAACTCTCCCAGGAACAAGCCGACTATATCGGCGTATCGACGGAAGGCCCGTTCAAGCCGGAACACTATCGGTACTGATACGGCTTTTCATGCACTACAAATTGGAACGGCCGCTTCAATAGAAGCGGCCGTTTTACATTACAGAACCCTGGATGCGCCATGCCTTCGCAACAACTGTGCGATTTAGCTGACAGAGCATGGTCAACTCGCTGTTGCAGCAGCCAGGATGAGGCGTGCGGTCTCAAGCGGCGCGGTCACCATAGCGTCATGCCCTGTCGCAATCTCATCGTAGCGCCACGCAGGATCAGCTTTAGCGATAGCAGCGTGATAGGGAAAGCTGGATTGTTGCAAAACTGGCGCAGTGCAATGAATATATGTTCGTGGCAATCCGTCAGAGCCGCCATTAGGTAGGCTGATCGGATCCAGCCAGGTTTTCAAGGGGTGCGGGGTCAACCGCCGGTCCAGCCAAGCAACCGTATCTTTGTCCGTCGCCGGCACACCAAACATCACCGCCGGGAACGTTGCCAAAGCAACGCCGTCCGGCGCCAAGGCGCGTACAGCGGCCTCGCTTGCCGCCAACGCCTCCGGCGACAGCTCGTCCCCCTCCGATACAAAGCTATCGCCATCAGTCGGAACGCCAGCGTCGAGATAGACAATATGGCGTATTCGGGATTTCAGACGATCAACAACACCCGTCGCCGGCATGCCGCCATAAGAATGGGCGACCAGAACAATATTGTTGAGCTCCTCCCACTCTATGAGGTTAACAAGGTCTTGAATATGGGTTTCAAGTCCAATCTCGGCGGAAAACAGGTGGGATCGTTCGCCAAGCCCCGTCAGTGTCGGCGTAAAAACTCGGTGCCCCTGCCCTTGCAACACCGCCTTCACGTGACGCCAACACCAACCGCCATGCCAGGCGCCGTGCACTAACACGAAAACATGTGACGTCTTTTCCCGGTCCGACGCCGTCGCCCCCCCGCCGCCAGCCAAAACAGCGCCCGCACTGGCGTAACTTAAAAAAAACCGTCTGTTCATGCGGAACTCCTGAAAAAAACCGGGCTTTAAACGGCCCGGTTTTAAACTAAAGATGATGACGCGTTTAAGCTACTGTTGCAGGCGCAATCGTACAGACCAACGCCGAGGCTCATTCAAATACACAGTTGGCGGCAGGTTTGAAGTTATGAAAACCTCGTCAGTACAGTTTCGGCAATCCACAATGATCGTCCAGCGACTGTTTTCCTCACCAAACGCAGCCCCAGCGTTCAGTAACCAGTAGCCGTCTTCAAGCGAATTCGCCAGATTCGACGTACCTGTGAAATTCTCGCCGACATATCTAACGTTGAGACTTGGACGAACGTAATACGGCATGTCTGTCGGTTTGAATTCGTAAGACCCGCCGAATGTCGCCGTCACGTCAGGGGCGCGCACAGGCTCGGATATCTGACAGCTCGGCGCAACAATACCACGGCCGCATAAACTTGGATCGGTTTGAGCATCTGCGAACTGTTGCGCCGTTGCCGGCGCAAGATCTACATACTCTGAATCTTGTATGCCGACGCTTGCGTAAAGATTGAGGTTATCGATCGGCGCCGCCTCCAATTCGATCTCAACACCCTTGTTCTCAAGACCAGCGAAATTGCCGGTGATGAATTGAAGAGAACCGCTGCCGTCGTTGAAAGCGGACGGAATTTGGAAATCTTCTACGTCCATGAAAAAGGCCGTGATGTTAGCGCGGAAACGGTCTTCAAACCATTGCGATCGCAAGCCCGCCTCGTAGGACCATACAACCTCAGCATCAAAAGCCTGTAACAGGGCAGGATTGCTGCTGCGTGCGTTCCAGCCTCCGGATTTAAAACCGTTAGTTGCGGACGCGAAGAAGCTGACGTCATCTGTCACCTTATAGTCGGCAACGAAACGCGGCGTCACAAGCGCCTGGGTTTGTTCCGTGGGGATCCCGGCAGCGGCTATGGCGGCGGTATTCAAACCGCCACCAGTTTTATCGAAAAACTCAATCTCCTTGTCCTCTTCAGTCCAGCGCAAGCCCGCGGTAAGCGTAAGCTTATCGGTCGGATGAAAGTCCGCCTGAGCGTACACGGCTAGGGAGTCAAGTGTATTTTCGATGATTCGGTTGGCCGTTACGCCAGGCGTAGGATTAAAGCCCGGACCCGGATCGAGGTCCGCCGCAACGAAAATATCTGCAAAGTCCGTCGTATTATCTTCCACGAAGAAATACGCGCCAGCGATGACGTCGACGAACCCATCCATGAAAGTATTGGAGAACTTTATCTCCTGGCTGAATTGTTCGTGCTCGGCGTCATTGGCGATTGTAAATCCGCCAGCCAGGAATTGTTCTCCACCTAATCCGCCGTCGAAAAAGTCCAGGACATATTTCTGGTCAAGCGACCGATATCCTGTGATGATATTGAAAACGCCAAAATCAGTGTCAAACTCCAAATTCGAAGTCAGGGAAAACGATTCCTGGGAGCTGCCGAGCCCTTGACCGGCCAGAGCCTGATCAAGCAAACTGCCTGAACCGCCGGACGTTCTAAGACCTGTGTTCGCTACCCTGTCGCCCGAATCGTTACTGGCAAGCAATGGCGATCCGCCTTCAACATAATTCAATATGTTCGTGGTCTCATCATCCACATAGTCGGCCGCAACATCCCACGTAACGTTCTCCGCAAGCAAGAAACGCAAGTCCCCGCGCACCCCGAAGGCCTCTTGTCCGTTCAGTTTTTCACCCGTCGCGATGTTGTCTACATACCCCTCATCTTCGACATAAAAGCCAGACAGCTTGGTCAGAACCTTATCAGACAACGGTAGATCAACACTGGCGCGGCTTGTAAACCGATCATAAGACCCATACCCAAGCTCGGCGAAACCGCCCAACTCCTCTCCAGGTTTTTTCATCACGACACTGACCGCGCCGCCTGTGGTGTTGCGGCCAAACAGCGTGCCTTGCGGACCGCGTAGAACCTCAATGCGTTCCACATCGAAAAAGGAAATGTTGTTACCATTTTGCCGGGCGATGTAGACCTCGTCCACGTAGGTGCCCACAGGCGGATCGAATGTGGCGATGCTTTCGGTGTTGCCGAGACCGCGAATGTAATAAACGTTCGCGGAGCCAAGGCCGGTATTGTTCGACCCGATCAGGTTCGGAACATAGTCAATAAGATCCAAAGGTTCATTAATCTGCTTAAGATCAAGGTCGTCCGCCGAAAACGCCGTCACTGCGATCGCCACATTTTGCAGCGTGTCCGCCCGGCGTTCCGCCGTGATGGTGATCTCATCCAATTGCGCCTGGGCGGGCCCCGCCGCCAAAAGGCCGCCCCCCAAAACCAGCAGGCCTGCCGCAGAAACGGACGCTTTCAAGTGAGTGTAAAACCGCATTCCCAGATCTCCCTTCGCGAAGAACGCCAGACCGTTCGCCAGTCCTTTGCGCGTTCAATGATTATAATGACCTAATGTTATGCCAATTAATCCTATCTGCAATTGTACAGACGCGCTAAAGGCCCGCTGGAGGCAAATCTTCCGCAAAGCGCGACTTAAATGTCGCACTCGGCCGCTCGGCAACGCCGCTGCGCCGCTGCGCCGCGCGCTATAATCATCCTGTGACAGGAAAAAACTTTTTTGCCGCCACGGGCGCGGGCGACGTGACAAAAAGCGCAAATGTTGCGGTTTCGGTTGTGTTTGGGCCCCTATTCCCATAAGGGTCAGGAAGAGGTAGCCGAGCGGTTTCGTTAACGAACGTTAACGATTTTCTCGCTACACTGCCTGCGAATCAGTCATCCTGTGGGAATCATGGCCGCCAAAGCGTTTCGATCGCATCGCCGCATCCTTGCCGCATCGACGGCTTTGTCCGCCTTCGCCGCCTCAACGGCCGAAGCTGCGGATATATCGTTTGTGGCCGCCGCCCTGGACCCCGTTACAGCTGTCGCCGCCGGTGCGGTGAGCCTGGCGATCGCCGCCGCCATCTGGTCGGTGCGAATCTCCGCAGGCGCCCGCAAAGCCGCCGCCAAATGGGGCGGGCGACTGGCGGAAATGGAGGCAAAGCTCGAAAAATCGGAATCGGTTTTGTCGGCCCACCCCGGCCTCGTTATCGTTTGGGACGATGAGTCCACCGCCATTGCCGATGGCTGGGGCCGGCCGCGCATTCTCGGCGGCCCGGCGGCCCTCGCGTCCCTGCTGACATTCGTCGACAGCGACAAGGTCACATCGGACAATCCTGTGGAACGGCTTTTGGAGTCCGTCGGCGACTTGCCCGTTGAAGAAGAAATCGCCGCCCCGGACGGCGCGCAAAAGTTGAAAGATAAAGTCGCCGCCTTGCGCCGCAACGGCGTCGCCTTCTCCGGCGGCATTGTCACCTCCGAAGGCCGCACCATCGAAGCCGACGGCCGCGCCGCCGGGGGCCAGGCCGCCCTCTGGCTGGTGGACCCCGCCGCCAGATCCGCCGACGAAAGCGGCGTTCTCGGCCATGTGCGGGAGCGGGCGGCGGATCTCCACGGGGCGCTGTCCCTGCTGGACCGCGCGCCGTTCCCCGCCTGGCGCCGCGGCGCGGACTTGAAATTACAATGGGTGAACGCAGCCTACGCCGACATGGTGGAGGCCGCGTCTCCGGCCGAAACAATCTCTAAACAGATAGAGCTGGACGCCGGCGTTCCCAGCCTCGCCAAAACAGCCCAATCGAGCCGCGCAGCGGCGGAGGAACGCCGCCCCATCGTCGTCAAGGGCGACCGGCGGGCTTTCCGGATTGTCGAAACGCCGCTGCATGGCGCCGGCGAGGCGGCCTCCGGCGGCGTCGCCATAGACGTCACCGACATCGAGAAAACCGAAACCGCCCTGCGCCGTCACATAGACGCGCACAACAAGACCTTAAACCATATTCCATCCGGCGTCGCGATCTTTGGACCGTCTACGGATCTTATGTACTACAACCGCGCCTTCGCCCAGCTGTGGCGGCTGGAGGACGGCGACCTGCGCTCCAAACCTTCCCATGGAGAGATCCTCGACAAGTTGCGGGAGAAAAACGCCCTGCCGGAGCAGGCGGATTATCTCACATGGAAAGAGACGCAACTGTCTTTATACACTGACGTCGCCGACGGCGCTGCGGCGCAATCGGGCGCCGCGCCGGACGAGATGTGGCCCCTGCCCGACGGCCGGACCTTGAAAGTGAAGCGGGAGCGCCATCCCTTCGGCGGCGTCCTCGTCTTGTTTCAGGACATCACAGACGAATTACACCTCAAGACCCGGTATAATACGCTGATCAGCGTACAGAACGCCACGCTGAATAATTTGTCCGAAGGCGTCGCCGTGTTCGGCTCCGACGGCGTTCTGCAGCTGTTCAACAGCGCCTTCCAGGGGCTGTGGGACCTCAGTCCCGATCTTCTCGCCCGCCAGCCGCACCTTGACGACATCGCCGCCATCGTGCGCAAACGGATCGACGAGGGCGGGCGGCATTGGAACGCCATCGCCGAACGCGTCACCTCTCTCAGCCCCGATCACAGAAAACCGATCACCGGCGAGGAGATGGCGCTGAAAGACGGCCGGCTTTATTCGTATATGAGCGAGCCGCTGCCCGACGGCGCAACGCTGTTGTCGTTCCTCGACGTCACCGATTCCAAGATGCGCGAAAAGGCGCTGGAGGAGCGGAACATCGCGCTGGAAGAGGCCGATAAGATCAAGTCGGCGTTCGTCAACCATGTCTCCTATCAACTCCGCACCCCGCTGAACACGATCATCGGGTTTTCAGAGATGCTGGAGCACGAGATGTTTGGCGCCCTGAACGACAAGCAAAAAGAATACGCCGGCGGCATATTGTCCGCCTCCAATCAGCTGCTTGATCTCATCAACGACATCATCGACCTCGCCACCATCGAAGCGGGCAAAATGGCCCTTGACGTTGGCCCTGTAGACGTGCGCGCGGCCCTGGAAAGCGCCGTCACCCTCGCCGCCCTGAAGGCCGAGGACACGCGCATCGCGCTGCGCCTGGAATGCCCTAAAGACATCGGCGTCATCGACGCCGACGAACGCCGCCTCAAACAAGCCTTGTTCAACCTGCTGTCCAACGCTTTTGCGTTTACAGGCGCAGGCGGACAGGTTGTTCTGGGGGCGGAGCGCAAGAGCGGGGCGCTGCGCATCTGGGTCTCTGACACCGGCCGCGGCATCGCCGCGCGGGAGCAGGCGCGGGCCTTCGATCGTTTTGAAGGCAAGGGCCAGGGCGCCGGCGCGGGCCTTGGCCTGTCCCTTGTGCGCAGCTTTATCGAGCTGCACGGCGGCTGGGTGGATTTGAGGTCCACCACCGACGTCGGCACCACCGTCACCTGCCACCTGCCGGAGGCGGCGACGATGCGAAAGGATCCCGACGGCGACGCCCCCGCGCCGCCGCCGCCCGCCTCGACACAGGCGCCCCGGGCCTCCATGCCGCCGGCGGCGGAATAACGCTTTAACCGTTCCCATGAGATTGTTCGTCGCCCTGTCTGTGCCTGAAGCGGCGGCGGATACATTACTCGACCTGCAAACGGATCTCGCCGGCGCCGCATGGCGCCCCTATGAGAATTTCCACATCACCCTGAATTTCATCGGCGAAGCGGACCGCCGTTTCGCCGAGGACATCGACGCTGCTTTGGGGGAGGTGTGCGCGGCGCCCTTCTCCTTACGCCTGTCCGGCTGCGGACAGTTTGGGGATAAGCGCCCTCGGGCGGTGTGGGCCGGCGTCGCGCCGCATACTGAGGTTGCAGCCTTGCAAGCCAAAACGGCGCAAGCCTTGCGCCTTGCGGGGGTCCAGTTGGAGGCCCGCAAATTCATTCCGCACGTAACGCTGGCCTATCTTAAAGGCGCGGGCGCCGCCGAAACAGCGCACTATGCAGCAGCCCACAGTCTCTACGCCTCTCCCGATTTCGACGTCGCTGCGTTTCACCTTTATCAAAGCATGACAAGCGATGGGCTTAATCGGTACGAGATTTTATCCTCTCACCCCTTATCCATGAGATGACGCACAAGGCCGTCGGAGGCGTCTTCGATGAGATCCAACACATGTTCGAACCCGTCGGGACCGCCATAATACGGGTCCGGCACGTCCCGCACCTTCGACGCTGCTGCAAATTCGAGAAAACGACGCACCTTAGCCGTTGCATTCGGCGGCGCCTCCGCCATCACATCGGCGAAATTGCTGTCATCCATAGTGAGCAGAAGATCGAATTCATAAAAATCCGACAAAGCCACCTGACGCGCGCGCAGGCTGGACAAATCAACACCACGCGCTTTTGCAGCCGCTGTCATGCGCGCATCGGGCGCATGGCCTGCATGCCAGCCCCCGGTGCCGGCGGAGTCAATCTCGACGGCAAGTCCAGCCGCAGCGGCTTTGCCCCGAAACACCCCTTCGGCCGCCGGCGACCGGCAAATGTTCCCAAGACAGATGAAAAGAATTCTGTTCATAAAGACATACTACCGTAAAACGCCAGAGCGTGCCGCACAAAAGCGTAAAAAAGCCGCAACACCCTGAAGACGGAACAAAACGAAGTGAGTACTCACTCCGCTCATTCTTCTTGCCCCATCCGTCCCGTTCGAAGATGTTCATTAGGCCCTTGGCGCCGCTCATTACTCCCCATTCCCTACTCATCACTCGCATCGCACCGCTTCTCCCATGCAACACAAAAACATCCTCATTCTCACCGGCGCAGGTCTCAGCGCCGAATCCGGCCTCGACACGTTTCGCGACAAGGGCGGCGTGTGGGCGCAATATGATTATCGGGAGGTGGCGACGCCGGAGGGCTTTGCAGCGAACCCGGACCTGGTGCACGCCTTTTACAATATGCGTCGCGCGGCCCTGAAAACCGTAACGCCCAACGCAGCCCATATCGCTTTGGGAAAATTGCAAAACGATATGGCCGCCAAAGGCGGGCGCGTCTCTATCGTCACGCAAAATGTCGACGATCTCCATGAGGCCGGCGGCGCCGAAGGGGTCATCCATATGCACGGAGAGCTCGCCAAAGTCAGGTGCGTTGCTTGCGAAACGGTTACTGAATGGCGTGAGGATCTTGGCCGCAACACCCAATGTCCCGCCTGCAGCGCCGTCGGCGCCATGCGCCCCCACATCGTCTGGTTCGGCGAAATTCCGATGGAGATGGACCGGATCGGCGGCTTGCTCGCCGACGCTGACGTATTCGTATCGATCGGAACCTCAGGCTCCGTCTACCCCGCCGCGGGGTTCGTCGCCGAAGCGCGGCAATTGGGCAAGACCTGCGTCGAGCTGAATTTAGAGCCCTCGGAAAACCACACGCTGTTCACGGACGCCCGGTATGGGCCCGCCACGGAGGTGGTTCCCGCCTGGGTGCAGGACATAATCGCTTAAGCGTTATTCATCCGCCGGCATCATGACAAGGCTCACCTCGCCGACCCGGACGCCGAATTTCGTCAAGAAAGCGCGGTTGATAACGACATCGTCCTCCAGCAAATAAAGCCAGTCGTCAAAACGCACGCGCAGCCCCCCGTCTTCAGTTTTAAACTCCACAACGTATTTGAGGTTGGCGCCGGCGCCGGCCGAAACGATCTGCGCCTCTCCGACAACGTCATCGGCGCGGCCGACATACTGTCCGTCTGCGATCTTTTCAATGCGCCATATGCGATTACCCGTCTCGCCGTCGTCATAGAAAAAATCTTCATCAAGCGTGAGCGTGCGGCCGTCCCATTCGCCGTCGATAGTCGCCTTGAACGTGCGCTGCAGCGCGCCGTTTCGCCCTTCGAAAACACCGTAGGCCACAATGGGCCTGTCGAAATACCGCTCCATCACAAGCCCGGGCCCACGCCCCTCAACCGTGGCGAGGCGGGGGCCCGCGCAAGCGCCAAGCATTATCATGATAGCGCCGCAAATGGCGAGAATGCGCAGTCCCATAGTCAATCTCCTCAGTTCCTTAAACCCATTATACGGGCAGGCGCCGGCATTAGTCCAATTCACACGCTGTCGAGATCGGCGCGCGCCTCGATCGCGTCCATATCGGCGTCGCTGAGCCCGAAATGGTGGCCTATTTCATGGACAAGCACATGAGCGATGAGCTTGCCCAAAGTCTCTTCGCCCTCCGCCCAGACATCAAGTATGGGTCGGCGGTACAAGAACACCATATCCGGCGTTCCGTCGGCAAGGTAATCGGTGCGAAACCGCCCAATATCCGCTCCCTGATAAAGTCCTAACAGATCGAAGGGGCTCTCGAGCCCCATATCCCGAATGACGTCGTCGCTCGGCAGCTCTTCAATGCGGATCGGCAAAGCGTCGCTTAGTGCGCGGAACTGATCGGGCAAAGCAGCGTATGCGGCCTTGGCGATCGCCTCGAACAGTGCAAGATCCGGCGCCGCAGCGCGGGCCCAGACCTTGGCCGCCTTTTCGGTTGACATGGTGCGCCTCCCTCGCCATCCAATGAAAAGACAGTGCCGCAACTAGGCGCCGCGCGCAACGCAGGGCGCGCCGATCGACAGGAAAGGTTTCGCCATGACCGAGAAACTTCAAGGCGCCGGGCGCGAGGCCGGCCTGGCCAGGCTGTCGGGCTGGGCCGTCGTCGAAGGCCGCAACGCCATCGTTAAAGACTTTCAATTCAAAGATTTTAATCAGGCGTTCGGCTTTATGACCCGCATCGCCCTTTACGCCGATAAGGTCGACCATCATCCCGAATGGTCGAATGTCTATAACAAGGTCAACGTCACACTGACCACCCACGACGCTGGCGGATTATCCCAAAAGGATATCGACATGGCCGTGTTCATAGACGCAATCGTCAGTTAACGGTCTTCGCTTTGGGCTTTTCGCCCTGGGCGCCGTCAGCCACGCCGAAACGGTTCAAGCCCGTGGCGCTCATGAGGCTCTTCAACTCCATCAACATCGCTTTAGGATCGCCGGCGTTGGCGCCGCCCTTTACAAAGCCTTCCATAAACGCCGGATCGCGCATCAGTTTCGCCGCTATGCGTTTGGCCCGCATGGCGCACTCCCCTTCGGTCAGCACGCCTCTGGCCACAAGCCGCAACAGCGCCAGCGTCCGCTCAGCCGTTGTCAATGGCTGGCGTTCAATCGCTTGCAACAGGCCCAAACGCTCCTCAACCTTCACAGCCAACAGGTCGAACGCATCTTTCAACGCACGCTTTTGATCCGGTGGGAAGTTGGACTCATCGGCGCGTTTTTGCATTTGCGCAACACGCTGTAATTTGCGGACGGAAGATTCTTTTAACTCAAGAATATAGGTTTCGGTGTTCGCTGCGCTAACCAACGGCATAATGAAACCTGACAGAGCGCGTCTGTTCTCTGTACCGACAATATTCTCCTCCATATCGAACAGAAGACAGATGCGCTCAATCGGCGTTTGCGCGTCCTCGCCATATTCGGTGATCGCCTCTGGCGTCACGAACCGCCGGGAACGCCGGGTAAACGCTTCTTGGATTTGATCGACGCTAAGGTGCGGCCCTTGACCGAGAATGATGCGGCTGGCGAGCTTGCGGACCAGCTTTACTTCCGCGCGCAAGTCGGCTTCGCGCAACCGGACGCCATGCATGAGCTCTTGCAAAATGCGCTCTCCAAGCGCGGTTCGCGTGCAAGGCAAACGGTCCTTTGCGAAATGGCCGGACAACACCCGCACGCCCTTGGGCGCCGTTTCCATGTTATGGGCCGCGCCGAGAAACGTCTCGATCATCAATGTCAGCCAATCACCGAGATCGCCGTCCGGACCGAAAAGGTCTTTGGTTTTCGCCGGGGAGCTTAAGATCTCCGCCGCAAAATCATCGACAGCTTCAAGACAAAGAGTGCGAACCGCCTCGTCTTCAGGAAGCGCGCTCAGCATATCCAGAGCCGCCGCGAGCTTCTTGCTCCACCCGCTGACGCTCTTCAAATCTTCCGCCACTGCACCGCGCAAGCGGTACCCTGCATCGCCTTTGGCGGCGACTTTGGTTGCAAAGGCGACAATATCACCTTTAGCGGATTTGCCGAGAACGCCCCGGTTCCCATCGGCATGAACCTGCTCGATCGCAGCGAAAACAAGTTCGTTTAATTTTTTAACGACCTTTTGCACGGAATCGCCGCGCTCGCCGGATTGTATGATGGAGACCTTCTGAACGGCGTGTTGAAGCTCCGTGCCGGCGAGTTCAAGTTTTTCCACCCACTCGGGGCTGTGCATCAACTCCGAAGGCGTGATCATCCAACGGGAAAGCGCGCCTTCCAAAGCCTTGGCAATCGTGGCGCGGGCATGAATTGAATAAAGATCGGATGTTTTGAAACAAGGAATTTCAACTTCCTTGTCCTCATCCTCGTCCTTGCCGTCCGAAGCGTATCCCTGCTCGAACAATGTGATCGTAAGAAAGTCGCCGTCGGCCTTGAACGTCTCTTTGGTCACGCGAACAGAGTATTTTTCGCTTTCCTCAAGCAGGCCTTTGCCCATATCGAGGGCTTTTTTGCGGTCGTCTAACGCCTCAACAAGAGCCCAGCCGGCCTTTGGCCCCTTTTTAAGGTAGACTTCATAATGGACTTGGTTGCCGGCCATGGATGACAAATTCGCTTTACCCGGCAGGCGCGCAGCCGGCGGGACGCTTGGTGAACACGATTTAACCTAACCGCACCGCCCTTAAAAAGCGGTGAACTTGCAAGGATTTGCATGCTCCCCCTCCGCGGCGCCATATTGCCGCCCAAGACACGCGAGCATAGTGTTCTCACTTTTCCGCAGCGCAAACCCAAACGAGGCCGCCATGACGACAATCGCCCTCGTCGACGACGATGAGAATATCCTGACTTCCGTTTCCATAGCGATGGAGGCCGAAGGCTATGACGTACGCACCTATCCCGACGGCGCCGCCGCCCTGGAGGCGATCAAATCCGCGCCGCCGGACCTTGTGGTGTCGGACATAAAGATGCCGCGCATGGACGGAATGGAGCTTTTGCGGCAATTGCGCCAAAACTCCGACCTGCCTCTGATTTTCCTCACCTCCAAGGACGAGGAGATTGACGAAGTGCTCGGTCTCCACCTCGGCGCCGACGATTATGTGCGCAAGCCCTTCTCCCAACGCCTGCTCCTAGAACGGGTGAAAGCG
>JBCDBL010000012.1:0-44877 GCA_039183635.1 Pseudomonadota bacterium | reverse complement strand
CCGCCTTTCCAGCCTGAAAAATCGCAGAGCCCCCTCCGACCCGCGCGTCCCGCGCGGCCCACCTCCCCCGCTCACGCGGGGGAGGAAAACCGCTGAACAGGCTTCATACCGATGACAAAAACCCCGCTCAGGGCGATCTGCTTCCTACAATGTAGAACACGTCCAACCCTCCACCGAAGGTGGAGGGTTTTGACTGAATAGCAAAGGGCGCCGGACCCAATTGTGTCAGGCGCCCTTTTATTTCCTAAACGCCAAAGCTAAATGTGCGCCAAATGCACTGGCTTTAAGATGAGTATTACGAAACTCAATCAATCGGCTTAAACGAGACAGGCGGCAGCGACAGCCGCTGCGAGGGCGGCGTTCCTCCATAAAACCAGTCCACAATGCGATCTTCAAGACCTTCAAACTCATTTAAGGATTCCGTTAAAACGCCATGGGAGCCGCCTTCGACAATCGTCAGTGTTCCATTTGGGAATAGTTTTATGGTTTCTTCAGCGTTCGCAAGAGGCGTGCTGACGTCCAGCGTTCCGTGTATAAACAACGCAGGAACATCAGACTGAAAATCAGCACGAAAATCATCGGGCAACGGCTCGACCCCCCATCCGGCGCACAAAGCGTCATGGTACTTTAAATTATCCGGCGCCAGCGCCCAGTCCTGCGCTTCAAAACGCGCGCGGCGCTCCGGGCTGATCCAGGACGCGCAGTCGAACATGCCAACCGCCGCCGCATCCCATCCTTTGCTGACCGTACGCGCCATGAACCAGCGCATCAATCTGAAGAACCCGACCTTACCGTCCATGTAATCGTGCACAGCGGCGGGCCATTCGTACATACCGCCGCGTCCGGACAGACCATAAACACGACCGGAGGTTGAGGTCTCCGCGATCTCATAACGTCGCAAGCCGAAAGCTTCCTTTGGCGACCGATCCGCTCGCTCGGCTAGAGCAACCAGGGCTTCGGCAGGCCCCTCATGACCGTATGCGCCGTTCCACGTCGGACGCGCAGCCTCGGATATCTTTTTTATCGCCAGTGCAACACTAGCGCGATCGTCAACGGTATGGTCAAGTCCTTCAAGGCCAGTCAAAAGAATATGCGAAATCCGGTCGGAATAATATTTTGCAAGCGTCACCCCCCAATGACTGCCAAAGCTTGTACCCGCAACGTTGATTTTGTCGTACCCGAGCGCATCAGCGACAGCAATCACATCAGCCGCCGCCTCCGTTACAACGTAACCGGATAAGTCAAAACCTTCGGAAATCAACTTCTCCCGACAGGCGCGTCCTGCGTCCGACATGATGTCATAAAAGGCTTCTTCACTGTTTGCGCGCCGCCACTTGTTCGGCGCGCCATTACAGACCGTGTTGGGCGTAGACAAGTTAACGCCGCGCAGATCCACAAGCACGACGTCGCCCACGCGTCGGTACATGTTTATCACGCGCATATATCGCTTTTGGCGGTAGCCGCCTTCTTCAATGCGTTCAGGATAGGAGCCGCCAGGACCGCCAGCCAACAGGAAAACAGGATCGCCCGATGCGCCTTCAGCCTTAGCGATACGCCAAAAACCAACGGAAATCTGCCGTGAACCTTCTTTCTCGCGAACCTCGGGCACAGATATCGCGCCCTGCTCATAAGCCAGATCGACGCCGGTATCGAGAACCACGCCGCCCGCGTCAAGATCAACGGCGCCCGCACTCCCCGCCCCGAACGACAGCAAGGCGGCGAACAAAGACAAGCGCATGTTACATATGTATTTCATTGTATTCCTCACACTTAACCGGGCGCCCATGGCGCCAATGCGCCACACAGACATGTTTAATAAAGAGGCCGCACAAACCATAGGCCATTCGCCTCGCCTCGCACAAACGTTATTTGCGTACAATGTACTCTTATAGTAAAATTACGCTCATACGATCCAAACAACAAGACCGATTTAGGGTGAGAAGCTCATGGGACTTGCAACGTCAAAAGACGGACTATCCATTTATTATGATACGTTCGGTGACGGCTTGCCGCTATTGATCATCAACGGTTTTGGCCCCCCCTGCGAATGGATGGCCGAGATGTATGGCAAGCATTTTTCGGATCGGTTTCAATACGCAGTATCGGACTTGCGCGGCGTTGGCCGGTCGGACCGGCCGAATGATCTCGATGCAATCGACCTATCTGATTTCGCAGCAGACCACTTGGCTGTCATGGACGCTCTCAGCTGGTCATCGGCGCACATTTATGGCGGCTCCATGGGCGCATCGATCGCCGCAAAACTCACGCTTTTGGCGCCAGAACGCGTCCGCAGCTTAACCCTTGGAAGCTTTGATTGCGGATACCCGAATATATTCAGCAAACCATTCGCCCATATCCTGAAAACACGTGTGAAATACGGCAGATCAATCCTGGCGCAGCGCTCAGACCCGGAAGGCGCCGCGCGTGTTATTCTTGAGACCTATTACGGCGATCCAGACTGCGCCGACCGGCCGGAGGTTGGAGCCTTTGTCGTCAAGATGCTGAAAGAGCACCCGATGGAAACAGATTTTCCACCTTTACAGGCTTTGAAAGACCTGCCTGACGACATAACGCCGCTTTTGGAAGACCTTCCGGACAGCACCGAGCCGACCCCCACGGAACAGAAAGGCAAACCGGATTTCGTCACAGGAGATCTTTGGCAAGATATTCACAAGATAGAAGCAAAAACGCTATTGTTGCATGGCTATGATGACCATATCGTACCCTACCAAAGCTCTGTATACGCTGCGACACAGATTCCCCGTGCAGAACTAAGGCTCATTAAACCAATGCACCACAGTATTTCCGGGTCGCCGCAAATCTTACGCAATATAGGAGACTGGATGGTGCATGAAGAAAACGATAGGATGCATCAATCTTCCGCCTGACATGAAGTCATTTCGTTGATTTAAGGCCTGGACGATCAACGGGCTTGCACAATCAGGATTGCTCAGCACCGATGAGAAGAAACAGCCAATCCGCAATGAGCGCAGGGCGCTCTTCATTTTCAACTTCCACCTGCGTGTGAATATTGAGCAGGAGACCGTTCTCACGCTCCGCCAAAGACGACACTGTAAACACCCCGCGTATACGGTCGTCGCATTTAACAGGCGCAATAAAACGCAATTTGTCAAAACCATAGTTCACCGGCATTCCAAACGCACGCATCATCTCAGGATGGCGTTTTAAATACGCCTCAAAAACATTCTTCTGAAGGTGACTCAAAAGCGACGCGGTAAGAAAACCATATGCAATCGTACCGCCAAAGGGGCTGTTTTTCTCCGCCCACTCCGGATCTTGATGATAGGGATCCGGATCTTTTGTAAGATCGCCGAATGCGCTAATCAGTTTTTGGTCGATCAACAGCCACTCGCTCTGTCCAAGGGTTTTCCCTATCAGAGCGCTGGCGGCGGTTGGTTTGTTCACAAGTGTCGACACAGCTCATTCCTCAAGCTCGCTTAGCAAGCCGCGCAAAGCGACTTTATCAATTTTTTCAGCAGCGGTGCGGGGCAAACGATCGATCAAGAGAACGTCACTGAGACGCTGTGTCTTCCCTAACCGGCCATTCGCCCACGCCTTAAGATCCTCAGCACTTGCCGCCGCCCCTTCGCGTTTGACCAAGGCGGCGACCGGGGTCTCCCCCCACTGCTCGCTCGGCGCGCCGAAAACAGCGCATTCGGCGATATCTGGGTGCTCAGACAACACCGCTTCCACATCAGCGGGATAAACGTTAAACCCGCCCGATATGATCATGTCCTTCTTACGGCCTTGTATCACCAAAAATCCGTCTTTATCCAAAGCCCCCAGGTCGCCCGTGCGAATATAACGACGCCCATTTTCATCACGCCAAAACACGTCCTGGTTTAACTTTTCGTCCGTGTAACCGCTCATCATCCATTCATCGCGGCCGACAATTTCACCCGTCGCGCCAGGCGCGCAGGGTTTGCCTTCTTCATCAACGATAAGGATGGTTGAACCCGGAAACGGTTCGCCGACGGTATGGAGTTTTGAGAGGTTGTCTTTAAGAGACAGCAAAGTCGTCGCGCCGCCTTCGGTCAGTCCGTAGACTTCTATGATCGCACCGGGCCACCTGTCGCATAACTCTCTTTTACGCCGAAGGGATAACGGGGCGCCGGTGCAAAGGGACAGCTCTAACGACGACAATTTGGCGGCGTCATATTCAGGTCTGTCGAGCACCCTTTCGTACTGTACGGGAACCATAAGCGTGTGTGTGACGCGATGGGTTTCCACAATATCGATAAACCCGACCGGATCAAATTTCGGCATCAGAACCAAAGTCGCACCGGTCGTCAAAGCGCCGACAAGGCCGACAATGGTCGTGTCAGAGTCCAGCGGGGTGGATAAAAGCGATACCTTATTTGGACCAAGCCCCATTAAGGTCGCCGCATCCCCTTGGCTCGCCCGCAAGGCATGGGATTGCACAATGCCTTTCGGCTTACCTGTCGTGCCAGAACTGTAGGTTAGATTAAACGCCGCATCAGGCGTAATTTCTATACTTACTTTTTCAAAATGATCGGAATATGCAGCCGCCGCATCCATATGATGAAGAGAAAGGTCAATATTTAACCCGGACAGCCTTTTCATGCCCTCCTCATCAACAACCACATGCTTGGCGCCGCAATCGCGAAGGAGTCTCTCCAACGTCTCGTCCGTAAGATGACGGGGCAACGGCGCAACGCACTTTCCAGCAGCGACAACACCACAGAACGCCGACACGGCGGACGCGCCAGCACTGGCGTAAAACGCGATCAAGGGGTCATGTTCAGCGGTTTTAAACCAATGATTGGCCCATGCGGATTGAACTTCTGCAAGCTGTCGCCAAGTGATGGAGCAATCTACACCGCAGATCGCCGCATGATCAGGATGCGTTTTGGCGTGAGCTTCAATCTTCCTGGCCAGGGGTAAAAATGTCATCGCCGCACCATTAATAGAATATCATTCAATTTTTCCGATGTCTGGACCATTGTCAAGCATATGATTTCTCGAATGCGAACTTGAGTTCGCCAAGGGTGTGTGGGGCGCCTCCCCTTCAAATACGCGACGCCGGTCCGCCAGGCGCTCAATGGCGGGTAATACGGTGCGATAGACGAGACATAACGATACGATCAGCACGCCCATCACGCAGATAAACACCGACCACCCGACGAAACTTGCAAGAAAGGGCGAGAGCGCCACCGCCGCCGTGCGGCCTATATTATAGATGGCGCCATGAAGAGAAAAATCGGTTCCCGCCTGAACGCGCGACGCCCATCCCATTCGGGAGACCGTGAAAACCATATGCAAGGCGGCGACAACAGCGACAACAGGGATCAAAGTTATGATTGCATTCACGATGCCGATATTCTCGCCAAATGAAAGACTGGTTTTCGATAAGCGCTCCGCCAGCAATGTAAGCATCGTGTTTTGAGAAAACTCTAGCGCCGCGGAGAAAGACGCCCACACAAAGGCGATTGCAGCAAAAGCCGCCAAGGCCAATAAAATTTGAGGCAATCCAAAACGCGTGATAAGAGCGCCCGACGCAATTGCACCCAACGGCGCCCCTACCGGCGTCACCACGCCCAGAATAACGCCCACCTCCAATAACGCAAACCCGTTGTCGATCAGCATAGGGCCAATAAGGGCTGGCAGCATGAAGTTAATGAACCCTCCGACAAATAATAACGCTGCGATCGCGGGCGTATCTAGCCTTTTTACAAACCTCAAAAGGTTTGGCCGCTCTCCGGCGGCGCGGCGGCGTACGATTTCAGAGTCAAGGGGCGGTTCTAACCGTAATATGACGGGCGTTGTAAATAAAACGAGTAAGATTGCCGCGACGATCACCATCGCCCCCCACCCGCTTTGTCCGCCAAAGGTTGCTTGGGTGTAAATGAACATGAGCCCGCCAAGTGCCGCCGCTTCTCCAATGGTTTCTGCAAAAACCTTGAAGGCGGCCCCGGCCCCCCGCTCGTGCGGCTTTAGGTTTTCAAGCGTGTAGGCGTCGACCGCAATATCTTGGGTCTGCATGATCAGCATATGAAGAAACAACACGCCAACCACAAATGGCAAAACACTGGGCGATGGCGGCGCTGGAAGCAACAAAAAGAGGCTTAGCGCCCCAAGCATCGTGCACGCAACGATCCACGACTTTCTTAGACCGATTTTGCGCCATCCATAACTGTCGACAAGCGGCGCCCAAAGAACTTTCGCCCATGCCGGAATGGTCAGCAGGGAGAACGCCCAAAAATCCTTAAGATCAAGGCCTTCAGCGCGAAATATAGTCGGGACCGTCGAGTTGACAAGGTAATAGGGAAACGTCTGCGCCATGCACATAACGCCGATAATTGAGATTTTAAACCACTCAATTCGCAATGACGACTTACTCACGAGCTCGCCCGTCACTGTATCGCGGTTCTGTTTGCAAACATGCGACTGCTTTCAAACCACTTTTATATACCCAGGAAATAAGGATAACGTCCGTAGGCGTTTCGTTAAACAAAAACGGTCGCCGCCTCAGCCGCTGTCGCAGGTTGTATTTTTTCGTCGTTACATTCCCGTCAGTGGCGCGCTGACGGGAATACGCATTTTTTAATCTCACCAACTGAGCGTCGCCGTAACGCTGACCGTCCGGGGGTTGCCGACGCTTGAGAAAACAGTTGAACGGTTCTGGGTCAGATATTCTTCATCGAACAAATTGCTGACATTCACCGCGAGACGGATAGGATCAAACTCAAAACCTGCCTGAGCGTTGGCGAGTGTGTAAGCCTCCAAGGCATGTGTGGCGCGTTCGAACTGAAACCTGTCATCGACATAGCTTGCATTCGCAGACGCGAAAAACCCGCTGTCATGGAGATAGCTGACCTGAACACCTGCGGTCCATTCCGGCGCCAACCCGAACGGGTTTCCAGAAAAGTCGTTCGTGCCGGTATCGAACTCAAGAAACTCCGTATCGTTGTAAGCAACCGACGCCGCCAGGGAGAGGCCAGGCAAAGGGTTCGACAAAACCTCAAGCTCAACCCCGCGCACCTCGGATTCGCCTGCGTTTACGGTTTTCGCCGAAAATGGATCGCTGAGATCTTCCTGAAACGCGACTTGCTGATCCGTCCAGTCCACAAAATAAACATTGGCGTTTACGAACAAGTTATCACCGAACCAGGAGGACCGGAAAGACGCTTCATAGTTCCAGGCGTATTCCGGGTCATAAGGGAAGAACAACCCGCTGCTCGCCTGGAACGAAACACCGCCTGTCCGGTAGGAGCGTTGCACGGTAAACGCAAGGCTAACGTCATCCGTGATATCGTAGGTCACCCCTGCTTTCGGCAAAAATGCCGTGTTGTCGCCCGTTCTAACGCCATCAGCACCCGAGCCCAGTAAGGGCGCAACTGCATTGAAAAGCCCGTTTACGTAATCCGTCTCAAGCGCATCTACGACACTTGCAACTGCACCGCCTGGAAAACCGGGCGCGGACAGCAAGACCCCTGTTACGCCGGCAAGATAAGCGTCCACTTCGCTTTGGTTCAAACGTGAAAACGCGCCAAAACGCTCATACTCATATTCTTGATAATCAATACGCGCCCCTAAACTTACGGTCCAACCTGGCGCGAATTGGTAATCGAAATCGGCATATACAGCAAAATTCGTGTTGGCGTAGTCATTTTGATCGCCGGTTTGAATTTCGATAAGCTCCGGCGTTACAGCGTTCAGTGCAGGAATAAGGCTGCTGGGCAGCCCGACAGCTGGGTTTGAATAAAACAAAGCTTCCGCAGAGGGTAGAACCCCGCCGTCTCGCGCTGTGAAGATATCGCCAAGTTCAAAATAGTTTTCCAGATCGAAATCGGACCGGAATGCAAAAAAGCCCATAACGCCGTCTAGGCGATCACCTTCATAGTTGAAGCGAACTTCCTGGGACCACTGCGTTTCTTCTCTGTTGCGTTCGTTTTCCTCAGATAGGATCGGACCGCTGTCCCCGTCCTTGCGGCCGAAAAGTTCGGCGAAGCTGTAGGCTGTGATGGATGCGACGCTCCAAGCGTCGCTGAGATCATAATTAATTTCCAATATCGCCTGTTGCGTCGTGCGATCGTCGTCTACTGGCGTATTGTTCCACCCCTCTCTGAGGAATGGATCAGGGTTCGGCACGCCAAATCGATTGTCGGCGTCATAAACGCCTCCGAACCCTTCTTCAGAATCAATCCAATTTACGGTCAACAATGCAGAAAACGGATGCGCCTCAGATTCATAGAGCAATTTTCCTCGCACATTGATCTGGTCGACAAAATCTTGGTCGTCTATACCAAGGAAGGGGTTAGAGATATCGCCCTCCTCCTCAAACCTTTCAATCGCGATACGGCCGGCCAGCGTATCCGTAAGCGGCGTATTCAGCATAAGCGCGTACTGGCGGCGCCCATACTCGCCGATTTGAATTTGCGCTTTACCTTCCGTTTCAAACACCGGGCTTTGCGTACGCACGACAATAGCGCCTGTCATGGCGTTTCGGCCGATGACCGTTGATTGCGGTCCGCGAAACACTTCGACTTGGGCTATATCCCAGGCCCGCGTCGGGCCGCCTTGGGTTTGAAAGGCCGGCAAAGTCACGCCGTCCACAATAATTGAAGAAAGAGGCGCATTGCCGACAATCCCCGCATCAACGGTTTGCGTAAACGTCGCGTTTGCGCCCCGTATGGAGTACCCCCGCCCTTCCTGCGTCGTGTTGACGCCGGCGACAAGTTCAAGCGCGTCAGCAACATTCAACAGGTTCTGCGCCTCAAGCGCTTCACTGCCGAAAACGGCGACGCTGGCATTTGTATCCTGTAAGGATCTTTCGCGCTTCTCACCTGTCACGACGATTATATCTGTTTGAATCGGACCTTCATCCTGCGCCTGCGCGCCATGCGCCAGTGCGGCTGCGGAAACCGTTAACAACATAAGTTTGCGCATAATTCTCTCTCCCGAAACCCGTTTCAATTAATTCTCGCCGGCTATTAAATCATAAAAAAACATAAAATTGAAGGTTATTCAATTTTTTGAAGTCATGCGATGTAAGAACGCCACACTTTGCACACCCCCCGTCAAAATCAGGTTACCAGAGTGGTTAAAGCACGCGTTTGCAAAGGCTTCGACAAGCCGCCATTCAAGAAAAACAATCAAAAGCCTGGCTATCAGAAAACATACAAGGCTTTAATCCGTACATTTCGATGAGCTGTGATAGAAACTATGCAAAAGCCTTGCAGGTGTTGACAACAAAACGGATATGCCCCAACAATTAATTGAATACAGTTCTATTTTTGGGGCGAATAATGAAGTTTTTCGTAAGTCTGATGTCTGGCATTGCGCTCGCTTTCGCGGCGCACGCAGCCCCCACGCTTGAAGATGCAAGACGACAATCCATTGAAATTATGAATGAATTGCCGCCCCAGCTGTCTGAGAAAATCGAAGATGTCATCACAGGCGACGGATATAAAGCGTTCGCAGGCGCGCAAATGTCGCTCGTCCAAAATGGCGAGACGACTTTCATCAAAGGATGGGGATACGCAGACATCCCGAGCGCAACCCCAGTAGACCCGACACAGACGAAGTTCCGTATCGGCTCAGTTTCAAAACTCTTCACAGCGACGGCGATCGCCATGCTGATCGACGAAGGCGCCATCGACCTCGCTGCGCCTGCAAACAGCTATCTCAAGCGGTTTCAATTACCAACGCCTTACGGCGAGCCGACGGTGGAGGATCTTCTCACCCATCGTGCAGGGTACGAAGAAAATCATGTTAATACGTCGTCCAACGCTCGCCACGATTTGCCTGTATCGACCAAAGAAATTCAATCCTTTCTCCCAAAACAACTCCGTGTACCCGGACAGAAGGTGGTCTATTCAAACTTTGGCGCAAGCACGCTCGGCGCAATTATCGAGGACGTCTCAGGGATGACGTATGGGGCGTTCCTGGAAGAGCGCATATTTACACCGCTAGGAATGAAAAACAGCGGCGTCGGCTACGGCCCCGATCTACCGGAAAACCACGCCTCCCCTTCCAATATTTACCAGGACGGGAAAATCGTTACGCACGCCTATTACCCCAAGCATCCGTTTTTCGCACCATCCGGCGGCGTTTACTCCACCGCAGAAGATATGACCAAGTTCATGTTGGCGCATCTGGAAGCTGGGGAAACGGAACGCTCCGCAAAACTGATGAGCGCCGATGCATATCAGCTAATGCAACATGCACGCACCTGGAACAATGCTGAGGGCGTTTATCCGCAATACGGCTTTATTATCTGGGTTGACGATTACAACGGGTACAAAACCCTTGGACATACAGGAAACGTACAAGACTTCCGTGCTTACATGGTGATCGCGCCGGACCTTAATCTTGGACTGTTCATCGGGGCTGTTGGGGATAACCCCCTGTTCAGCTTCAAGGACGAGTGGCTGAAATTAACGAGAGACGATCTCATCCGGCGCGTTCTTGTGCCCTTTAACGCCGGTCAAAACATGCTCCAATTTCTCATTGGCGAACGAATGACCCACGCCACGGGCGCCGCACCGACCCCAAACGCCGATCTTTCAAAATACGCCGGCGTTTACTGGAATATACAGCGCTCGCAAACAACGCCTGAAGAATATCTCTCGATCCATGAAGTGATGAAGGTCGAAGACCCCGGCGACGGCTCCCTGTTGATCAAGGGGAAACGCCACCTTCCCGTGGGCGATCATACATTCGCCCATGTCGACAGTTACAGGGTGGTGCGCTTCAAAGCCGACGATCAGGGAAAAATCGTTGAGGCCATGAATGAGTATCCTGCGCCTTGGGAGAAAACGGAAGGCTTGCACTCTCCCGACGTCCTTGATTCAATTGTCCGCACCTGCGGGTTCGGCGCCCTTGTGATTGGCGGTGTACTTCTTTTTCTAAAAGGCGGCCTTGTTCAATTCCAAATCGCTCGGATGGCGATCCTTTTGTCGGGCATTGGAACTATGGGCGCATTTTTATGGCCGACGCTTGCCATGGATATTCCTGCCCTGGCCATCCTCCTTGAACCGAATTGGCGCCATTTTGTGTGGCTCGCCTTTGGGAATATTGGCTGGATCGCGGCCTTTATCGCCCTTGGCGCAGCGGCCTGGGGGATCTTTCACACCTCTCAACAAGGCGGCGTCATAGCCCCCAGAACAGTCCTAATGGCGGTGGCCGGCCCTCTTCTAGTCCTGAATATTTACGCGCTTACATCCCTTAACTTCGTCGGCTTCAACCTTGCAGGTTGGTTCTAAGGAAAAAAGGATTGGATATAAGGTCCGTTTGCAGATGGAAAATCGCACGATGCCCCCTTAGATACGCATGTGCGCTTGTCTAAATCCTAGACGCGGCCCAGGTTCTTTTTATCCTGGACGGATTTCGAGTCTGCTTTTAAGCAGCCTTAACCGTTGCGGATGGCGTCCACTCCTCGACGGCATCGATTGGAAAGGAAGGCCGCGGCAGAGCTTTCCAAGAGATTTGCGAAATATCCGCCGTCGTCAAACCAGGCCCATCAACTTCATATATTCTGGACGGCGGCGCGACATCAGCAAACCCCGCCCTGAAGTGCCCCCTGGATTTCACAATAATGGATTGCGCTTTTCCCACCTCAAGCCCTGCAAATGTGAAATATTCCGGGCTCAGCAATTGATTTCTCAAGGAACAGACCAACACCTGCACGCCATCGCCCAGCGATAAAACCGCACACCGCCCAAGCCGAACGGGCTCCCCTACTTGCACGCCAAGACGCGGCGTGAAATCTCCTTCGAAAATCCGCTCCACTGTTGCAGACATGGTCCACGTGCCGGAATATTCGCTCGTTTCCTCTGTATTGAAATGGGCCTCAAAGTCCGCACCAGTCCCATGGCCGGCGGCGGCTTCAACAAGCGATGGATCATAGTAGGCGCCTGCAATCACGCCACGCGCGCCAGCTTCAGCAAAAGCGCGAAGCAGATGTATCGTATTTCCCCGTGCGCCGCCGCCGGGGTTGTCCGCGATGTCTGCATAGATTCGAGGCGCTTCCGCTCCCCTCTCAAGCGCCTCAAGCTCATGGGCGGCCGCTTCTTCAATCGTCATCGGACGTTTTATGAAGTCCTGGCGCATCGCCCAGGCTTTTGCAGCGATATCGTCACATAGACGCAGGGCGAGATCTTCATCGTTCCAGGTCGTGACGCACACCGCAAAGCCGTTATAGGGCGTGTCGGCGAACGAAAAGCCCGACAACAGCGTAACATTGGCCACATCCTCACGCTCCATCGCCTCCTCGGCGATTTTCATCAACTTGCCGTACGGCGCGTCTGGCGTCGTCAACTGAGCGATTTGCGCCGTCACAAGGGGCAACCTTTGATAGGCGACTGTCGGTTTGCGCCCCTCGATCATTTGAAGGAGATGACTGACGGATTCTTGGGCCCGCTCAAGGATATCAACATGGGGGTTCGTACGATACCCAACCAAAATATCGCATGCCTCCACCATCAGATCCGATAGATTGGCGTGGAGATCAAGCTCAGCGACAATCGGCGTATGCGGCCCCACGATCTTGCGCACGCGGGCGAAGTAGTCGCCGTCCATATCGTCAAGCTCCGTCGTTAGTCCTGCGCCATGGCCGAAGATAAAAACGCCGTCAAGCGGACCCGCGCGGCGCAAGCTTTCCTCAATCTCTCCTACCAACGCTAAATAATCGTCATGGACGAACGGACCGCCGGATTCGGCGCCGGCCACGAGGATCGGCGCAATCTCAACATCAAAAGCGCCGCCGCCGACATCGTCAAAACCGAACTGACGCGCCAGATCGAGCAACCCCTCGCCGCGGTGAAGCATGTACTGTTCGAAATCCGCCAATCGCGTAGCCGGCGCAAACGCGTTCGACTCAAGTATAAGGCCGAGAACGGCGATACGTTTGGAAGGCAAAGCATGATACTCCTGGTTTATTCAACAACAAGATAGTAGAATGTTATTCTATTTTCCAGTCTTTTTGAAAGCATGCTCGACGGGAAAAAAATTTTTTTGATATAAAGTTTGATCTTGAGCGCAAATTCTATGTCTGGATGACAAGCAATATGACAAAGACGCCAGCCCCACAAACCAAAGGGGAAAAGACAAAAGAACGTATTCGCCAGGGGGTGCGAAACCTACTCGCAACCCGCGATTTTTCAGATATTTCCATAGAGGATGTGGTCAAGGAAACCAACGTGCATGTCGGTTCAATTTATTTTCATTTTAAAAATAAAGACGGATTGATGCATTCTATTGCAGAAGAAGAAATTCAAGCCTTCTTCGCTTACTTTAAAGATATTGAAACAGAGAATTTATTTTCAGCGGCGTTTCTATATTGCTGGCGTTCCGTTCAATCTCAAATATATCGATACGGCAATCTTAGGTTGACCATGTGGCACCTCAATCAGGACCCGTCGAACATCGAAAAATCTTTGGCCCCTTACCGCCAAGATCTTATTGAACGGTTTGCTATGCTCATCGCAAAAGCAAGCAAACGACGCGACCGACGCAACCAGGACCTCATGCTTGCTGAACTTCTTGTGCTGGGTACGGAAAATTTTCTCCTAAAAACGCCATTACAGCAAAAAAGGAGAAGTCCGGCTCAATATCAAAAAGTAGCGTTTGAACTCGCCCAAACCTGGTATAGGGCGGCTCTGGGCGTCGCCCCCCATTCTGGTGCAGCGAAAGCGGATGCTAAACGGATTGTCGCCGAAACAAAACTTCTTAAACGCCCGGCTCCCCTGCCCCCAGTAAATTAGTCCGCCAAAGGAAGGGGCGCATATCGACTATGGCGGTAAGTTTCTCCACACCAAGACTCCTTAGTTCTACAGCTCGCCTTTAAAATTTTCCACACGCGCCTTAGCAGGCGCCAATGACATATGACTTGGCATATGTAATCGTTTACATTACGATATGCGCGCGGAACTGTGAAACGACAGACCAGGTTGACGTAGCCTGAACCTGCGCCAACCGCAAAAGAGGCGAACTGCACTAATGTTTAAAAAAATCATCTTACCCGTCTCACTTGCACTCAACGCCCTGTTTATTGGCGGAATAATTTTCGTTGCACCCAAGGCGATATCGACCTTTAAATCCATCGAACGCGTGATAACAACATTCGCAGAGCGCCGCATTAACGCCATGGATGTTTCCAGAGTAGACCGTGCCGATATTGTTTTTCTTGACGACAGCATTACCCATGAGGGCATGTGGGATGAATATTACCCGGACCATATTGCTGTTAATCGCGGCGTCGGCGGCGACAGGGTTCGACAGGTTATCGCGCGCTTTGACAATGTCGCTCACATGCAACCTAAAAAGCTCTTCTTGATGATCGGTATTAACGACCTCAACAATGGCGCCTCAACCAAAAGTATCATAGAACAGTATGAAGCGCTCTTTGATCTTTTTAAAAATGATATTCCTGATACAGAAATTTATATACAAAGCGTTTTGCCGACAAATGAAGAATGGCTTTTCAGCATAGCCCTAAACGACGTTAACACCTTGAATGATTATTTGATATCAGCATCGCAGGAACGCGGTTTTCAATATATTGATGTCGCCGCCCTGTTCGTCAATGAAAGCGGATACCTGGATACCGCCTATAGCAACGACGGAATTCATTTGGCGGGAGAGGCGTACAAACTCTGGGCGACTTTGCTGGACCCTTATGTTAATGCACAGCCGTT
Organism: Pseudomonadota bacterium; assembly: GCA_039183635.1. Classification (GTDB taxonomy): domain Bacteria; phylum Pseudomonadota; class Alphaproteobacteria; order Caulobacterales; family Parvularculaceae; genus JBCDBL01. The sequence continues at coordinate 30,196 of JBCDBL010000012.1, read as the reverse complement.
GGAAGCAATAAATTCCGATATGCCGAATTGAAGATGGGGAACATGCGTATAAACCGGATAGCGCTTGATTATACGCCGTAAAACAGGACCGCAGATAACACCGTGACAACCGTTAAAGATATCGCCCAACTGGCCAATGTGTCGGTTGCAACCGTGTCACGCACTTTTAGATCGCCTGACCGCGTGGCCCGACACACCCGCGAGAGAGTTCTCAAAGCGGCGGAAGAAACAGGCTTTCAACCGGACGTATTGGCGCAAAACTTCCGTACGGGTCGTTCAAACACCATAATGGTTCTTGTGCCAAATATCTCGAACCCTTTTTTCTCTAAAGTTCTGCGGTCCATGCAATCCACAGCAAACGAGCGGGGTTACTCTGTCTTGCTTGGCGACACCGATGGCCAAAAAGATCGTGAAACGGCGTATGGTTTACTTTTATCGCGGCGACAAGCCGATGGTCTGATTCAGCTTGGACCTCACACGCCCCAATCGTTTGTGGCCTCAACCGCAACCTCGCCCGCACGGATTGTGCATGCCTGTGAGGCGCCTCGCAGGTCGCAGCACCCTTCCATACGGATTGATAATGAACAAGCCGCCCGCACGATGACACAACATTTGATTGACACAGGGGCGCGCCGCATCGCCGTTATAACTGGACCGACGGAAGGGCCGCTGACACGCGACCGCCTTTCCGGATGGAAAAAGGGCCTCCAACAAAACGGCTTAACACAAGATCCTAATCTGATTATTTCAGGCGATTTCACTCTGGCTTCGGGATCCGAAGGCGCAAAGCAGCTTCTAAAGTACGCGCACAAACCGGACGCCGTTTTTTGCTTTAACGACGAAATGGCGATTGGCGCAATAAAGGTCTTTAAAGCCGCAGGTCTTCAAATTCCAGGCGACATAGCCGTAGCAGGTTTTGACGATATTGACGTTGCGCAGTTCTGTGATCCGTCCCTAACGACCATCGCCCAACCCAAGGGCCGGATCGGCTCACTTGCAATGAAAATGCTGCTGGACTTAATTGAAAACAAGGCCGTAGATAAACAGAACCATGTACTGAAAGCCGAACTCGTCATTCGAGACAGTACGATAAATTAACATCTACGGCATTTTTAAGCCAAGTTTATCCAAAACGACCTGCAAATGCGCCAACGCTTCTTCCGTAGGCCCAGGATAAGGGCCAACGATAGGTTGGTTGCCAAGATACCCTAAATCCTGCATGCCCTCATCACTCAAATAAAATGCGCTCACGACCAAATACCGAAAGCGACTGAAAAAGCTTTTCGTATCGAGATAAGCGGGAAGAAAGCCGAACATCGGCGTCAGCTCATCCACCAACACCGTCTTCTCATTTATTTCCAAATCAATAAATGAAGCTTTAAAGCGGCGACGCGCGCGCTTTTCAATATCTTCCAAACCCGATAAAATCAGTTCACGATCCGAAACCTGATCCGGGTAAGGCGCACTTACCCATTCATCGATAAAATCAGCTGCATTCGCCACACTCGCCGCGGCAGATACTTGATCGGCTGGAATGAAGATGTCCGCCAGGCTTTCAGCAAGCTTTAGCTGCGCTTCCGTCATGGTGCGACGCCAGGGAACCATCGCCTCAAACAAATCCGGGTCTTGGCCATAGCCCTCCCCCTCAACCTCCAGCGCACGTCCAAGGACGGCCGCAGCATTGGAATTGTTTTCCCCCGCCCCCCCACAACCGGCAAGAGGCGCAGTGGATAAAGCGGCCGCCATCCACTTAAGCGTCGTACGGCGATCAACCCTGGTTCCTTCGGTCTTTGTCAAAGCTCCCCCGCTTTCATTTTTTCAATCATATGTTCCGCATTACGCCACGCCAAAGCCATAATCGTTAGCGTTGGATTTTTATGGGATTTGGTGGTGAATATGGAGCCGTCTGCGAGAAACAGGTTCTCAACATCCCACGCCTGACCATACTGATTGACAACGGACGTCTCGGCGTCATCTCCCATGCGGCATGTACCGACCTCATGAATAACCTTTCCGCCATCATCTATGGCCAGGCGCGCCGGGGTTGGAAAAGGAACGATTCGGCCCCCCATTTTATCGATGATCGATTTTGTCGTTTTTTGAAAGTGCTTCACCTGATTAAGCTCGTGATCGGAATGGCCGTAATGAAACTTCAATACCGGTATGCCAAATTTATCCTGCACCTCGCTGTCAATCTCCACAAAGCACTTTTGATTTGGAATCATCTCTCCACGCTGCAGAAAAGCAACAAAACTTCCGTAATAACGCCGCGCTTCCTCCTTCAAGTCCTTTCCGTACCCCTTAATGAGATCAACGATGCCAGACAGCCCCACGGAAGGTTCAAAAAATCCTCCGAAAAACTCCGTATGATAACCACGTGGGAAATTCAACCTTCCCTTTTTCTGCTCGTCATAAAGAGCGAACGGCATATACATATGTATGCCCATGGCCCCATCTTCATTATAACGAGGCCTGTTCTCAAGCGCCGGGACTTGAGCAACAATCATCGAGCCAACAGTATCTTGCAAATTCCGGCCGACTTGCCCGCTGCTGTTCGCAATACCGTCCGGATGGATGCTGTTTTTAGAATTCAGTAATATGCGCGCTGTTTCACCCGTGCTTGCCGACAAAACAATCGTTCTGGCCTTTATAAACTTATGCTCCCCATCGTTTTTATCGATGTACCAAAGACCGACCGCACGTCCCTTGGAACCGACCTCAACTTCATAAACCATGGCGTTCGTAATAATATCGAGATTGCCAGTCGCCTGCGCCCAAGGCAAAAGGGACGTTGTCGATTGAAACGCGGCGCCGATATTGCAGCCGCGACCGCACGCCGTCGCATAAAAACAGGGAAGCCGTTCATCAATCTGGCGTGTAAGGATGGCTCTGCGCGCAGGCACGCAGGGAATTCCAAGGTCATTGGCCGCCGCCTGCACCAACAGTTCAGGAACACGCGGCGCGGGAGGATCATGAAGAACGCCCGGCGGTGAGTCCGGGTGGTTTTCAAGCCCCGTATTCGCCCCATACACGCCGATTAACGCTTCAACACGGTCATAATACGGCGCGATGTCTTTATAGCCTATCGGCCAGTCAACGCCCAAACCATCCCGTGCTTTCGGCTTAAAATCATATGGCCCCATACGGAACGAATTTCGACCCCAGTGGTTCGTACGCCCGCCAAGCATCCTTGAACGGTACCACTGGAATTTCGAGCCGTCAGCGACGGTGTAAGGCTCGCCATCGAGTGAAAAACCGCCAATGCTGGAGTGATAATACCCCCCAAAAGACTTGTCAGGCGTCGATGCGCCGCCAAGAGGCGCATTCCGGTTGAAATTGAACATCGCCGTCTCCGACAATGGATCGTAATTACGCCCCGCTTCCAGCATGAGAACCTTTAATCCGGCTTTCGCCAGAATATAGGCCGCCATGCCGCCCCCCGCACCGGACCCGACAACCACAGCGTCATGTTCGGTTTCAGGGCCTATCGCCATACAGCCTCACTTTCTTTGGAAACACACATGCCCGTCAGACTATCCTGCCCCCATGTGTGTGTTTGCATTTCAAATGTAATCGATTACACTCCATATTAGAACGGCCGAAACGGGTGCTGTCAACAGCGCGAAATCATGGGCGTGCAAGGTTTTTAACAGGCAGGAACAAACCCCTTGACAAAACTCACCTTCGGAATGATCGGCGGCGGCGAAGGCGCGTTTATTGGCGATGTCCATCGCCGTGCGGCGGCGCTTGACGGCGCATTCGAACTTGTTGGAGGCGTTTTTTCTCAAGATCCTGAGGCATCACATAGGTTCGGCGCCTCGCTTGGTTTGCACCCAGACCGTTTGGCGCCCGATTGGCGAAGTTTTCTGGCGAAAGAGGCGCAACGAAATGAAGACGAGCGGGTTGATTTAATTACTGTGGTTACGCCAAATCACCTGCACGTTCCAATCAGCATCGCGGCCATTGATGCGGGCTTCCATGTCTTGTGTGAAAAACCAATCGCACGGAATATATCAGAAGCAGCCCCCCTTATCGCAGCCCTCGAACAACGAGACAAGATTTACGCGGTCGCCAATACTTATCTCGGTTATCCTATGGTTCATGAAGCGCGCGCACTGGCGCTAGACGGCGCGCTTGGGACGCTGAGAAAAGTTATTGTTGAGTATACGCAAGGATGGCTTTCTGCGCCCATCGAAATGGAGGGACAAAAGCAAGCCTCCTGGCGAACCGACCCCGGTCAAGCAGGCGCGGCGGGCGCGCTTGGCGATATTGGCGTGCACGCCTTTTCGCTTGTTGAGTACGTTGCCGGGCGGCAAATCACAGAGCTGTGCGCTGATGTAACGACTTTTGTTTCCGGGCGCCCATTGGATGACGACGCCTCGCTTCTTTTTCGCATGGAAGGCCAAATAAAAGGCGCAATGACCGTAAGTCAGGTTTGCGCCGGTGAAGAAAATAATCTTGTTCTTCGTCTTTATGGAGAGCGGGGCGGACTTGAATGGCGCCAACAAGACCCCAATACGCTTTGGTTAAAACCAGTTGACGCACCGATTCAGCAACTTCGCGCCGGCGCGGACCGGCCCTACCTATCTGCCGATGCAAGAATGCGGATACGATTACCCGCGGGCCATCCGGAAGGGTTCATCGAAGCGTTGGCCAACATCTACAACGCCATTGGAAAGGCGATAATAGAAAAAAACAATCCGCCTACGATGGGGTATCCAGACCTTGGCGTAGGATTACGTGGCCTTTCTTTTATTAAAGCTGCGCTAGCGAACATTCACTATAACGAAAAATGGACACGCGTGGACGGAGAACATATGGCATGAAACCTGTCAAAGGACCGGCGATCTTTCTTGCGCAATTTATAGATGACGAAGCCCCCTTCAATTCTCTGCCGTCAATCGCGAAATGGGCAAGCGAACTTGGATATGTGGGCGTTCAGATTCCCACCTGGGACAAACGCATCTTTGACCTCGAATGCGCCGCGCAAAGCCAGGCGTATTGCGACGAAGTCCAAGGCGTTTGCGCTGACGCCAACCTTTCAATTACCGAACTTTCAACCCATCTGCAGGGGCAATTGATTGCAACGCACCCTGCGTACGATACCCTGTTCGACGTTTTCGCTCCGACTGAAGTCCACGGAAACCCGCATGCACGGACCGAATGGGCCCAACAACAGCTGCGTTTCGCCGCCCAGGCGAGCTCGCGTCTTGGGCTTGAAGCGCACGCAACATTTTCGGGCGCCTTTATGTGGCACATGGTTTATCCCTGGCCTCAACGCCCACGGGGCCTCATCGAAGAAGGATTTCAAGAGCTCGCGAAACGCTGGCGTCCTATCTTAGATACATTCGACGCCGTCGGTGTTGACGTTTGCTACGAAATTCATCCGAGCGAAGACCTCCATGACGGTGCGTCTTTTGAATGTTTTCTTGATGCCGTCGGGGAGCATGCTCGCGCCTCCATACTCTATGACCCTAGTCACTTACTGTTGCAACAACTGGACTATATTGCATTTATCGATCTTTACCATGATCGAATTAAAGCCTTCCATGTTAAGGATGCGGAGTTCAGAAAAAATGGGCGCAGCGGCGTTTACGGAGGTTACCTCGATTGGACTGACCGTCCCGGTCGTTTCAGGTCGCTTGGGGACGGACAAATCGACTTTCATCAAATATTCAGCAAGCTAACGCAATATGATTTTGCGCGCTGGGCCGTACTGGAATGGGAATGTTGCCTGAAAAGTAAGGAACAAGGCGCCGCCGAGGGCGCCCCCTTCATAAAACAACATTTAATCGACGTTTCCCAAAAACCCTTTGATGATTTCACCGGCGGCGCAAATCAACCAGGACAGTTACGTACGCTTCTTGGGCTTGAACCAGAAACATAACAGCTCTGCATCACCTAAAAAGGAAGCGCCCGATTAATGCATCTGTCCATACGCGCCCAACTCTCAACAATGATGTTCCTCCAATACTTTGTATGGGGCGCATGGTGGGTGACGCTCGGCGCATATATGATCCGTTTGGGGTTTGGGGATATCGTTGGCCGAACTTACGCCGCTCAGGGCATTGCAGCAATTATCGCACCACTGATCTTTGGCGCCATTGCAGATCGGTACGCGCCCGCAGAACGCATGCTCGGCGCCTTGCACCTTACAGGCGCCGTAATTTTGGTCTTTTTAGCCAACGTGCAGACAGATAAAACAGTCTTTTACGTAACAGTCTTGTTGTACCTGATTACCTTCATGCCGACCTTGCCCCTCGCCAATGCAATCACCTTACATGCAATCGACACCCCCAGCCGAACATTCCCTGCAATCCGCATGTTTGGAACACTTGGATGGATTGCGGCGGGACTGGTTCTTAGTTTCGTTGTTGCAGATTTCGTATTAACGCCGGACTCTCAATTCACAATTGAACAAACGGCCTATCCCATTTGGCTGGCCGCCGCCGCCGCCGCGGCGCTTGGCGTATTTTGTTTTTTTCTTCCCGCAACGCCTCCCCGTGCAGCGAGAAGCCCTTCGGGGCCAGGCGTCATTGGCGCCCTTGGTCTAGATATTTTTCAGCTAAAAGCCTCCGGGGCGTTTTGGGTTTTCATCTTTTGCTCCTTACTCACCAGTATTCCCCTTGCATTCTACTACGGATACACAAACGCGTTCCTTGTGGATCAAAAAATCGACAACGCCGTTGCACTTCAGTCTCTTGGTCAAGTGTCTGAAATCGGGTTTTTATTGTTATTGCCGCTGCTTCTCGCCCGCTTCTCTTTTAAAACCGTTTTGCTGGTCGGCATGCTTGCCTGGGCTTTTCGATACGCGCTGTTCGCCTTTGGCTACAATGATGCAGGCGCTGTCATGCCGTTTATCTTACTTGGTATTTTACTGCATGGCGTATGCTATGACTTCTTCTTTGTTGCAGGACAGATTTATGTCGACGAACAGTTCCCCAAATCTGCAAGAGCAAGAACACAGGCGTTTCTCACCTTTGTCACCCTTGGGATAGGAACCCTTATAGGCGGTGAAATCTCAAATATGGTTTTTAATTTATATACAGATGATAGTATAACAAACTGGCGCACTGTCTGGCTTGTACCAGGGGTGATGGCGGGCGTTGTCGCCATTGGCTTTGGTTTTCTCTTTAAGGAAAAAGAGAAACACTGATATTTCCGCTGATTGGAAAGGAAAATGATAAAAATGGCGCACAAGTTGCACTACTTGGCTTCAATTGCTTTATTTGGAGTTCTTGCAAATTCTCCTGCAGTCTCGCAGGAGGACGTTCAACCAAGACCTCCCCAAACCGCACAAGTTGAAAGCGGCTGGCGTATGCTGTTTGACGGCAAGACGCTCAATGGATGGAGGTCTTATGGCAAACCGGCGCCGGCAGAAGTCTGGTCGGTAAAAAACGGACATATCGTTTTAGAGCCGTTTAAATGGTGGCCGACCAACGTCACAAAACGCGGCGCCTTGATGACAGTCGATCAGTTTACAAATTTTGAGCTTGAGCTTGAATGGAAAGTATCTCGTAGAGCCAACAGCGGCCTGATGTTTGGCGTCCGCGAAGTTGAAGGCGCCCGTTTCGCGCACCAATCGGGGATTGAGATCCAAATTCTTGACAATGTTAACAGCAATGTTGCGAAAAAGCCTTCCCATCGCGCCAGCGCCATCTTCGATCAATTGCCGCCGCCTGTCGACAGCACCAAACCGGTGGGTGAGTTCAACAAGGTGCGACTACGCGTCATGAATGGAAAAGTAACCCACACGCTAAACGGCGCTGAGATGGCAAGCTTTGACACACGATCACAGGAGTGGTTGGACACCGTTGCAAATTCGAGCTTCAAGAATTCCAAATTTTACGGCAAATACGAAACCGGACACATCGTCCTACAAGACCATCTCAATCAAGTCGAGTTTCGCAACATCAGAATACGAGAGCTGCCCAACGAGACAAGTTTTACAGACAACTAGAAAATTTCAATAAAACGTCAGGACGCTAAAGACGGTGAGTCCGGATTGTTTTCAAGTTACAAAACTCATACACGCCTTCGGCGCCAAGCTCACGGCCATAACCAGAACGACCAATACCTCCAAAAGGGAAACGTGGGTCTGACGCTGTGATCGTATTGATAAAGACGCCGCCAGCTTCAATTTGCCGTGCAAGGCGCAACCCGCGCTCTTCATCGTTTGTCCAAATACTAGAGGATAACCCATAATTCGTCCGGTTAGCGGCTTCAATGGCTTCTCCTTCACCACGAGTACGGATGATAGCGGCGAGCGGGCCAAACGTTTCTTCACAGAGGGCAGGACTGTCGGCTGCAACATTGTGTAATATAGTCGGCGCATAAAAGTAGCCAGCGCCGTCAACAACGCCGCCGCGTAAGACGATATCTGCGCCGCCAGCGATGGTTTTAGAAGTCTGCTCATCAAGCTGGTCGCGCAAATCGCCTCGCGCCATCGGGCCAAGGCGCGTCGCCTCCGCCTCCGGTGAGGCGGGCGTGAAATTTTGGGTCTCGGCCAGAAACGCATCTGTAAAGGCGTCCGCTATTTCTTCAGCGACAATCAGGCGTTTAGAGGCGATGCAGACCTGCCCCGCATTCGTGAACCGCGATTTGGCCGCCGCGGCGGCCGCGGCGGCGATATCCGCGTCGGCCATAACAATAAACGGGTCGGACCCGCCAAGCTCCAAAACCGTTTTTTTTAGGGCCCCGCCGGCTGTGCCGGCGACGCTCGCCCCCGCCTTTTCTGAGCCGGTAAGCGCGACGCCCTTCACACGGGGGTCCTTTATTATATCTGCTGACTGACTATTGTCGGTATTAATCGTCTGAAGAACGCCTTTTGGGATACCGGCTTTTTCCGCTATTGCAACAATTGCAAGGGCGCAGCCGATGACATTCGGAGCAGGCTTGTTCAAAACGACGTTTCCGGCGACCATGGTAGGAACTGCGGCGCGAAGAACCTGCCAGAACGGAAAATTCCACGGCGTTACGGAGAAAATCAGGCCCAAAGGCTGGTGGACCAGCGTCACCAGACCGTCATCAATTTCCGTGCGTCGAGGCGCGAGTATCGCCTCGCCTTCTTCTGCGTAATAGCGGCAAAGGCTTGCGCACTTCAACACTTCGGTCCGGCCATCCCTTATGGGCTTGCCCATCTCCTGAGCGGCGAGCAACGCTAAGGCGTCCCGTTCCGCCTCTATGGCGTCGGCGACGTTATTAAGGGCGGCAGCGCGATCACTGTGAGAAGCCTTGGACCAACTTTGGTAGGCCCTTACAGCTTGAGATAGCGTCGCTTCAATCTCCGGCCCGTTCGCTCCGTTATAGGTTGCAAAAATTTCACCCGTTGACGGATTAACGCTTTTGTAGATGGTTTCTGATCGCATTGTCATTTCGGCATGCCCTCCGGAGATAGTGTTTGCACATGCTTGGCGCGCCCGCGGATGGCGTCTTCGGTCAACATAACATCCCGATAAGCGCCAGCAGCCCACTTTTCCTGTTGGTCCGCATAGTGTGGACTGGCGACGTGACTGGACTGCCCAACCGAATTGATGAGGAACATCCGATCAGGATCGCCCCAATCAAAAATCATACGATAGCCGGGGATATGCACCGGCGCATAACCGGCGCCATGTTTCCACCGGGATACGGAAATCGTACCGGCGCCGCCCGAAAGAGGAACGCCGTCCCGGTTCGCCGCATGTTCAAACAGGCCGACGCCGGACCGCCCCAAGACCGGCGCAACGAACGCCGCCTGGTGCGCCATGTCCCACCGCCAGGCGCGGCTGTCGCCTCCGAATTCACCTTCTAAGGCGGCGCAGACCTTAGGCGCAATATCCGCAAGGCGGTCGTCCCGTACTTCTCGGCTATCTGTCTGCGGATCATCCCACCAGCCGCTGTCCGGATCTTTTAAGATCGCCTCCAACGACATAAGCTCGGTCATGCCGACATTCACCGGCGCATCGTCGGGCAAATGGGGCCTATAGACGTCGTCTAAAATCACCGACCAAAGACGTGCGAACACCAAAGCGCCAGACCTATCCGCATCAAACCCGCCATCCCAATCCGCCAACACTGCAGCGCAGGCGCTGCGCCCCTTGAACGCCGCCCAGTCCACATAGGCCAGCGTATCTTTCAACCCTTGCACCGTAACGTCGGTCTGGATTTGTTTGGCCGACGCCGCGTCATGGTCATCGCGCCCCTCAATCAGGGCTTCTAAACGCGCGCCACGATATCCCCGCGCCACATCTTTTAAGTAATCCGCATCTGCGTTTTCGCGGTCGCCCAAAGCAGCAAAATAAGACGGCGCCTTAATCGGATTGTTTCCCGTAGCGATGAACCCTGAGGACGGATCGGCCCCATACGGCATGTCTTCATAGGCGATCATGCCGCGCCAATCCTCGTTATCCCCCGCGGCGGCGTGGGGAAACAAACCGGCGTGTCCGGGCGCGCGGTAAGGGAAGCGACCGGCCTGTTGAATGCCGATCGTTCCATCCTTTCCCGCCCAGACAAAGTGAGTGGGTGGATAGTCCCAGTTTTCAAGGGCGGCGCGCATGTTTTCAAAAGTGCGGCTAAAGGGCAGCGCCAGGCTCGCCTCTGTAATTTTGCCGGCCTTAAAACCGCCCCACCGCGCAGCGAGAACCGTTGCGGCGTCCGGCGCGCTTACAACCGGGCCGAAATGGGTCCAATCAGCCTCAGATGTCGCCATCTCGCCATCGCGGCCAGGCAAGCGGAGAGAGACTTTATCAAACGTCCGCCATTCGTTGTTCCACAAGTACTGTTCGCTATTCTCAGGGTTTATGGTGAGAACAAACAGATCGAACGGGTCGCCTCCGGTGACATTCGTCGTTCCCCATGCGCCATAATTGTTCTTTCCTTCAAGAATGAGAAAGAACGGAGCCGCCGCCCAGCCGTATATGGAGACGTCCTCACCATCGGCGCCGGGGCGAAGGTGGAGGCCAATCTCGTGCCAGATATTTGGAATTTCAAGGGCGGCGTGGGGGTCGACGGCGATCAGAGGCCGCCCGCTTTTCGTCAGCGCGCCGGACAGCGCAAACGCGTTCGACCCCGCCCCTTCGGGCGCCAGACCATACCGTTCAACGCCGGCGCGAGACGCAAGGACGCCTCTGGTCAGCCCTGGTGATGTAAAGCGTCCCCCTTTAGGCGGTTCTAAGCCCGCATTTTTGGCGTCTTCCTCTTTCAAAACAACGGGGTGTCGGTCGTAATCATAGGCCAGTCGCCATTGCGCGTACATTTGCGGGCCGACGGCGTCTAAAACCGCCGCCCGGTCAAGCTCCCGCGTTAGATCGCGTCCGGATAAAGAGAAACCGACAAGTTTGCTGATCGCAAGGCTGTCCTGCGGCCGCCAAGGCGCAATCTCTATATCGCGGCCGGCAAGATGAAGCGCGGCGTATTCCAACGCGACCTGTCCCGGCTTCTTGTCCTTAATATAGGCGTTTACGCCACCCGCAAACGCCCTTAGCAGATCGCGCGCGTCAGGCGAGAGGGTCTGGAACTCCGTCTCAGCACTGGCGCCAAAGCGCATCGTCTGCATGAAGCGGTCGTTTTCAATAACTTCGGCGTCCGCGCCGGCGATACGATGCAGTCGCCCCAAGGCGATGTGACGGTAAAAATCCATCGTGAAGAAACGGTCCTGGGCGTGGACATATCCTTGCGCAAACAGAAGATCGCTTAAATTTTCTGCAAAGATATGCGGAACGCCGTCCCCGTCGCGCATAATTTCAACCTCCGCACTCAGGCTGGGGACCGTTTCATCGGCATTATAATTCGGCAGGGCGCGTTGAAAAAACCATCCCCACACGCCCCAAAGCGCCAGCCCCACAGGAATACTCAGAACAAGGCCTGTAACCGCCGCCCCGATCAGCCATTTTTTCATCGTTACGAGCCTCCGCGAAGATCGCCCTTGCTAATCACGCCTTTAGTTTGTACAGTTGTCCAAACTTAAAAGACGCCTGTCAAGCCTAGAGAAGGTGATGAAAGCCATGAAAATTCCCGCTGAGGGCCGCTCCCCCAAAGACATTATGGCCAATCTTGAAGCGTTGAAGGCCCATGACGTGCGCTGGCAGGAGGGGCGCGTGTTCGCCTATGTCTATGATGCCGGGCCGGAAGCGATGCAGCTTTTGCATGACGCATACAGCGCCTTTTTAACCGAAAACGGGCTTGACCCGACATCCTTTCCGTCCTGTCTTGAGCTTGAGCGGGATGTCATCGCCATGGCGCTTGACCTGCACAACGCCCCGGTCGGCGCCAAAGGCTCCTTCACATCGGGCGGTACGGAAAGCATTCTTTTGTCGGTGAAAACCGCCCGGGACAGGGCGCGGGACTTATTTCCCGAGATTACGAAGCCGACACTGGTTTTACCGGAAACAGCGCACCCGGCTTTTTTTAAGGCCTGCCTCTATTTTGACGTGACGCCCGTGGTCGTCGACGTCGACCCTCAGTCTTTTATTGCAATCCCGGAGAAAATGGACGCAGCGATTACGTCTGAAACCATCATGATGGTGGGCTCAGGCCCCTCTTACGCCCATGGGGTCGTCGACCCGATCGCGGAACTTGGCGAGACCGCCTTAAAACATAACATTCTGTTTCATGTAGATTGCTGCGTCGGCGGAATGTATCTGCCCTTTGCGCGCGAGACCGGCGCGGACATCCCTGCATTCGACCTTTCAACGCCAGGCGTCACGCAAATGTCCATGGACTTTCATAAATGGGGTTACGCCGCCAAAGGGGCGTCATCCATTCTGTATGCCGATGGGCAAATGCGCCGGTATCAGATTTTCGCCTGGTCGGGCTGGACCGGGTATACGGTGGTGAACCCGACCGTGATGTCAACGAAATCCGGCGGCCCCATAGCCGCGACATGGGCGATCCTGAACCATTTAGGGCGGGAGGGGTATCTCCGGTTGGCGGAAAAAACCCAAGACGCCTCGCAAAAGATAAAGGCGGCGATCAACAGGATTGAAGGTTTGGAGTTATGCGGCGACCCGCCAGGAAATCTGTTCGCGTTTTCCGCAACCGATTTTGACATCTTCGCCCTCGCCGACGCCATGAAGGAAAAAGGCTGGTTCATCCAGCCCCAATTCGGTTTCGGCCCCTCGCCGGCGAATATTCACCTGTCCGTCGGTGCGTCTAACGCCCCCCATACGGACGAATTGATCCACGACTTAGAAGCATCCGTTCAACATCTGCGCGGTCAACCGGGGGCCAAAGCAGCCGGGGACCTCCCCCCGGAAATCGCAGATCTCATGACATTGCCCGCCGGCCAAATGCTGGATGCGATGGATTCGGTTTTTGACGGCAACAATGGGGAACTGCCCGACGGCATGGCGGAGATCAACAACATCATGAACGCCATGCCCGCGCCCGTTCGCGACAAGGTGCTTGTTGAGTTCATGAACCGTCTTTACACCCGCGCCTGACAGATATGGCAAGCCCTGCTGCAGTTGGACCGGAAGGTCGACGGCCCTTTGCAACGCTGACAAGCCCAAACGCCTCACGTTGGCGCTTGGCGTTCATTCTTCTTGTTACTTTGTTCGTAGGGTATCTCGACCGGGTCAACATATCCCTCGCCCTCCCCCTCATGGCGGAGGAATATGGATGGACAACGGAGGAGCTTACACAACGCGGCGAATTACTTTTCTCGCTCTTTTACGTGGGGTACGGGCTTGCGAACATTTTCCTCTCCCCCCTCGCCGCACGGATAGGGCCGCGTAAATCCCTTCTTATTATCGTCGTCCTTTGGTGCTTTTTCACAGCCCTCGGCGCTTTTGTAAGCCAGATCCTTCTTGCGCTGGCCGCCTGCCGGCTTTTACTCGGCGTATCGGAAGGGGTGCATTTTCCGATGATGAACATGCTGACCCGAAACTGGTTCCCCTCCACTGAACGGGGACGCGCCAACTCCATCTGGATTTCGGGTCTGTTTCTCGCGGTTTTGCTGTCGCCTGTCATTCTCGTGCCGGCTATGAATGCGTTCGGCTGGCGGGTCGGGTTTTGGGGGCTCGCCATTCTTGGCCTCATCATAACCTTGCCGCTGATCGTCCGTGGCGTTTACGACACGCCTGAAGACGCGCCGGATATGACAAGCGCTGAAAAAGACTGGATTGCGGCGGGGCAGGACCAAACAGCGCAAGACCAGGCTGCGTCGGGCGGGATAAAGACCGCTGCTGAAAAAGGTCGCGTACGCCGGCTGTTTACATCCCCTTTGTTCCTGATACTGCTTTTGGCGGGCATGCTGAACAATGTCATCGCCCTTGGTCTGACCAGTTGGTTGCCGAGCTTTTTTGTAAGAACCAAAGGGCTGGCTTTTGAGGATCTCGCCTGGGCCGTCTCTCTGCCCTTCGCGGGCTCTATTATCGGCGTATGGATCTGGTCGAATATCGGCGATCGCACCTCCGCCCGGGCGCTTATCGCCGCGATAGGGTATGTTCTGGCGGGCGTGCTCGTTTATTTTTCCCTAAGCGCCGATGCGATCCTTATGGTGATGGGGTTCTTCGCGGCCTCCATCTTTTTATCATCAGCCTACACTGCGGCTGAATTCGCCCTCCTGCAAAAGGCATTGCCGGCGTCGACCTTAGGCAGCGATGTCGGCCTTTATAACGGCTTAACAACGCTGGTCGGCGGGGGCCTCGGGCCGATCCTCGTCTCGTCGATTGTCGGCGATCCGGACGCCGCCGGCAGCCTGGAACGTCTATTGATCGTTCCGGCTATGTGCACCGTACTCGCCGGAGTGCTTCTCATTATATATGCACGGATGCGCTACTGATGGCCGCTGACGCCACGACAAAAAGACGCCGCCGGGAGGACGGGGAACGGGCGCGGGCCCGGCTTTTGGACGCCGCCATCTCCGTCATCGCCCGCGGAGGATTGAGCGCAGCGTCTCACCGCGCCGTTGCGGTGGAGGCAGGACTTGCTCCCGCATTGACAACCTATTACTTCGCCAGCAAGACAGAAATGATTTCCGCCGCCTTCGACAGATTCGTCGATCGCGGGTTGGAATCAATTTCAGGCAGCTGGGAAAGCGCATTTGAAGTTTTAGAACGCTATGGGGCGAGTGAAGAAAACCGAGAAAACACCATTGATCAGCTCACAGCTTTAACGACAACTTATATTTTTGACGACCGTCTGCATCAAACCGACGGCGTTGCATTTGAACTCGCCTTCCTATTCAACTCGCACCTCGATGGCGCATTACGAGAAAAGGTCCGTCATTATAGGGATGGCATGATGTACACTGCCGAGGAATTTTGTCGGAACGCAGGTTCCGATCATCCCGCCACGGACGCAAGCCTGCTTATGGGCCTTATCTCACGGCTGGAGTTTGAGCACCTGTCGGACGCGACAACTCTGACGATAGAGAATGCGGAAGCTCAGATACGGCGACTTTTAGAACTTGTTTTGCCTGAATAACAGGCGGTCAGGCGTTCGGCCAGGACGCCCGCCACAGCGCGCCTAACACAAGGCGCGCCTCAACCTCAAAGGAGACATTTAGCGGACGAAGCTCAGGCAACTCCAGGACGCCCTGACATGCATCAGGCGGTTCGGCAAGTTGCCAGACGCCCAATAAACATGCATGGCTTTGCAGGAAAAGTCGCGCAGGCAAATCTGTAGGCCACCCCTTAACACTTTTTACAACCAGCCCGGCCAAATGGTTCAAACTGGCGATCTGGGCAAGTTTGAATTTGATCAACCCATCGCGCGGTATGTTCGTCTCCAGCGCCAAGGAAGATAAAGAGGCGAGGTTCATAACAACCGGTTTTCTAAGGGGATAGCTTAGGTAAGCTTCAATTAAACCATCCGGGCTCAGAGGTTCTTGCGTCGCTTCAAGCGCCGTTGCTACAGCTTCCGCCCACTGTTGCAGATGATGCTGAAGGACATTTAGGAAGATCTCTTCCTTCGTCTGAAAATAAAGATAAACGGTCCCCTTGGCGATATTGGCTTGCCTGGCTATTTCGAGAACAGTCGGCATGCGCGAGGTGTCGCTTAAGAACAGTTTTTCAGCTGCGACAAGAATAAGATCGGCGCGCGCTTGTTTGGCCAGGGTTGAGCGCGCACGGCTCTGCGGGCGGGCGGCGATGACTTCAGCTTGTGTGTTCGTTGCACTCATACCACGTCGATAGCCTAAACTTCCCCCTCAGGAAAGCCCCTTATTCTTGCCTACTGACCTTTGGTCATCTAATTTGAACCTATGACGTCGGCAATGTCATTATCGGAAACACCCGCTGCGAAGACCTCTCATTCAAGAATGGAGGCTGGCGCTAAACGCGTGCAACAAGCGTTCCGCAGCGGCCGCACGCGCCCGTTTGACTGGCGCGATCAGCAACTTGACGCGATCCAACAAGCCATGATTGAGCGCGAAAGCGATTTGCTCGCCTCTTTGTCCGATGACCTTGGCAAGCCAAGGGCGGAGGCCTTGACGGGGGAGATCGACTTCATCCGCAAAGACGCCGCCTATGTCGCCAAGAAATACAAGGGATGGGCGAAAGCCAAAAGCGTCGGGACGCCCCTTGCGACCCTCCCCGGCGCATCGTCATTAAAACCTGAACCCCTGGGCGCAGCCCTCATTCTCGGCGCCTGGAATTATCCCGCGCAACAAATTTTCAATCCGCTGATCGGGGCCATCGCGGCCGGGTGCGCCGCCGTTTGCAAACCTTCCGAACTGGCGCCCGCCACGGCTGAAGTCATCGCCGACATAGGCAAAGCTTACTTGGACGCCGAAGCGATTGAGATTGTCACCGGCGGCGCCGATGCGGCCGAAGCGCTGTTGGCGGAAAAATTCGACACGATCTTTTTCACCGGAAGCGCCGCCATAGGCCGTTCCGTCATGGCCGCCGCAGCCCGACATTTAACGCCCGTCACCCTGGAGCTTGGAGGCAAGTCTCCGGCGATTGTTCTTGCCGATTGCGACCTGGAGGTGACGGCCCGCCGTCTGGTATGGGGCCGGTTTATGAATGCGGGCCAGCTTTGCGTATCGCCGGACTATGTTTTGGCTGAAGCCTCCATCCGTGACGCCCTCATCGCCGCGCTTGGAAAAGCCGTTGAGGCGCTTTACGGGGCGCACCCCAAAACCAGCGCCGATTACGGACGCATCGTCAACCACCGCCACTTCGACCGTTTGATGGCCCTGATGGAAAGCGGCCGCGTGGCGCATGGCGGCGATCATGACCGCGGCGCAAAGTACATCGCCCCTACCGTCCTTACCGATGTTAAACTGGACGCCCCTGTTATGCAGGAGGAAATATTCGGCCCCTTGCTGCCTGTGATTTCCGTAGACGGCCTCGATGCGGCCCTTGACATCGTCAATGACCGCCCGCGCCCGCTCACACTCTATGGGTTTTCCAAAAACAAACAGAATGCGGAACGCATTATCAACGAAACCAGCAGCGGCAGCGTGCTGATCAACGATACCGTCGTATTTCAAGTCAATCCCACTCTGCCGTTTGGCGGCGTCGGGGAAAGCGGAACCGGACGGTTCCACGGACGGTATTCTTTCCTGGCCTTCAGCCATGAAAAAGCCGTCATGACGCGCGGCTTCAGCCTCGATTCCGCACTTCGATATCCGCCTTATGATGAGAAGAAACTGAAAACCCTTCGAAAACTCAGCTAAAGCTTGGCCCCCTCGTCGGCGAGGTGTGCGGCGCTGGTCGTACTGCAGCGGTTGAGCTTGTTGTGCGCGTTTCGGCGAGGCCCTCGATCAGGTTTTGGCGGCCTCGGCGGTCATCAGCCGCCCCGATTTTGGATCGACGCCGGCGCCGATGAGCGCGGCGTTGAGCCTGCCCGACACCCATAACCAAAGCATGCGATAATCGCTCAGATAGGACCAGACCGGATATTTGAAAGCGGCCGGCTTGTTCTTTTCCACAAAAAAGTGGCTGACCCAGGCGTGGCCGTAGCCGATGACGACGCCCAGCGGGATCAACCACCAAGCCCCGTAGATCATGGCGAGAGGAATCATACTCGTTCCCAAAACGGTCCCGAGGTAGTGAATGTAACGCGTCGTCTGCTTGCGATGTTCCCTCAAATAGTAATCGAAGAATTCAGGATAGCTGAGACCATCGGGAAGCGGTTCATATCGTCGAGTCATATTTCTCTCCAAACGCGAATTTTCAAAAAAGTAACGAATATGCTTGCGTCGCCCTCATGCGTGCCCATAATGACCCATGGTCATTTAGAAGCCAAGGCGGTTTTTTGCACGCTTGAACGTTAAGCGCCGCCCCTGAAACCGCCGTCCAAGGGGAGAAAACCAATGGTACAAAAGTATTTTGCCAACAGCCTTTGCACCGCCCTTCTTTGCGGCGCCAGCCTGCCGGCTTTGCTCATCAGCACCGCGAACGCCCAAAGCTCAGGCGAGCTCGGTAATGATGTTATTGTCGTTACAGCGCAAAAACGCGCCCAAGCGCTGGAAGACGTTCCCATATCTTTAACGGTTTTCGGCGCGGATGAACTTGAAAGAGCGAATATTGACGAATTCGCAGACTATGCCCTTCGCACGCCGAATGTCAGCTTCGTCAACCGGGGCACCCGATCGCAAACTCGCATCGCCATTCGGGGCATCTCTCCAATTTCAACATCCGGATCCGCAAACCTTACCGGCATCTTCGTCGACGAATTCAACATTGCGCCTAATATCTCCACGCGTACGGCCGATCCGCAATTGTTCGATACGGAACAAATTGAAATTCTTCGCGGACCGCAGTCGACGTTCTTCGGCCGGAACGTTGTCGCGGGCGCGCTTAGCATCACCTCGAAACAACCGAGCCTTGAAGAAGCAGAAGCCGAATTATCTCTTGAGGCGGGGTCCTTTGATTTTTACCGTGTCCGCGCCGCCGCCTCCGTACCGCTTAGCGACACCGTCGCCGTGCGCGGCCTTTTTTATTATGATGAAAATGGCGGCTTTCTTGAAAATCAGGGCTCAGGTCCAAGCAATGGCGAAGAGAATTTCGGCGGGCGCGTAAGCATCCTTGCAAAACCCACGGATCAATTAACCCTCAGCGGGTCTGTTTTCTACACCAGCAAC
Organism: Pseudomonadota bacterium; assembly: GCA_039183635.1. GTDB lineage: Bacteria > Pseudomonadota > Alphaproteobacteria > Caulobacterales > Parvularculaceae > JBCDBL01. The sequence goes on along the minus strand of JBCDBL010000012.1, from coordinate 11,181 downwards.
GAACAGGATCTGCCGAGCATTGTGCCGAGCGGCTTTTTAAGCGAGTCAGTGGGACTTCTTGAGTTGTTTACGCCGGCCGGCACCGTTCCGGTTTCGGAGGTTCCGTTCTATCCGGAAAATGCTGAAGACATTTCCACCGATATTGGACTGCCAAGTGAAAATGAGACGCTGACCCTGATTGGGCGCATGTCGTATGACTTCGAAAACAATATCAACCTAACTGTCATTGGCGGTTATATCGAAAATGAATTCCGCTCAGAGGGCGAAGGCGACTACACAAGCCTTCCCGCCTTCACCATTCGGCGCGATGAGGACGTATCCGCTTTTTCTATTGAAAGCCGATTGAGCGGGTCCGGAGAGCGGCATACCTGGATGATTGGCGCAATCTACGCTCAGGATGATTTCTTTACGTACCAAAATTCTATTCAGCAGACCCAAAACCCGCTGCTGCCCGCCTATGATGCGGCCTTCTCATTCCTTGGCGGAATCGCACTTCCAGGTTTCGCCCCCTTCACCCTGGGGGTCGATACCTCAGCCGGTTTTTTTGAGAATGTGGAATTTGAACTTGAAACAAAATCCTACGCATTCTTCGCGGAATACGCCTATGACGTAACAGATCGGCTGAATATCTCCCTGGGCGGACGTTATTCTAACGATGAAATCAAGGGCGAGCGCCGAGAACTTCCTTTAATGGTTGGCTTGGCTCCGCGTCTATCCACCCCGGAGCAGGACGTCTCCTTCGATGACTTCTCTCCGCGGATCGCCGCAACCTATGAACTCAACGATACAAATACAGTCTATGCAGTCGCATCTCGCGGATACCGTACAGGTGGTTTCAACACCAGCCCTGGCGATCCGGCCTTTGACGCCGAGAGTCTTTGGAACTACGAAATCGGCGTTAAGGGCTCTACAGCCGATCAACGGTTCCGATACGGTGTAACCGCCTTTATGATGGACTGGGAGAATACGCAAGTACGCGCCCAGGATCTGATTACGCAACGTCAATTTATTCTAAATGCGGAAGGGTCCGAACATAACGGCGTTGAGGTTGAGCTTGGCCTCACGCCGCTTGAAGGGCTCGATTTCGAGATCGCCTACGGTTATGTCGACGCAACCTTCAACGACTTCGCCAATGCACGGACCCTCGACGGCGATCCAATAGACGCCACCGGTTTTCAAGTTCCGCTATCGCCGGAAAACACATTTTCCGCTCTGGTGCAGTATGAGCGGCCCTTAACCGATGGCCTCACAGGTTTTGTCCGCGGCGTTTATTCGTATGTGGATGAAACCAGAGAAGACGTCTCCCTTAACGATCGCCGTTTAAACCCGGCGTATGAAGTCGTGGACTTCCGCCTTGGGATGGAAAACGAAAGCTGGTCCTTACAAGGGTATGTCGAGAATGCTTTCGATGAAGAATACCGCTTCGGCACGACGAACCTGGAAACATATTTATCGGGAGCGCAGGTTATTGTTGGACGGCCTCGCAACTTTGGCGTTTTATTGACCGCACGCTTCTAATCCGAAGGTGACGCCTGAGAAAAACCTCCCGTCCGCCCGCCAGTTTATACGAACATGTTGTGAACGGGCTGGCGGGCTTGGAAGGAGACAACGCTATAACAAGGTGGGAAGTCGATGGTTGCGCCTTCTCACATTCACCTACGGCCGGCCTTGCCCAAGAGAAACGTGGAGCCCCCGCAGATATGACTATTACCGGCCTCGCCCCTGCAACTTTTGGGAGCGTTTATCGTGAACACGCTCGTTAGGGGACTCGTCGTAGGCTCTATTGTCCTCAGTCTACTGGCGATCATTGTTTTATCTTTTATGGGGCTGCGTTTGGAGGCGTTGGTTTTACGCGACTTTGATCGGCATGCTGCGATTGAGGCCGCCGCCGCCTACCACCCCACCATCTATCGTGACGAATGGGGCGTGCCGCGTATTACAGGTGAAACGGACCCGGAACTCGCCTTCGGGTTTGCCTTCGCCCATGCCGAAGATGATTTTGCAACAATTCAGGAAGGTCTGCGGCTGTCGCTTGGGCCCGATATGCTTGCGCGCTCTGAAAGCGAGGCGCGGATTGCATATCTTATTCAAGCGCTCGGGATTATTTCCTTGTCCCGCACCGATTACACAACACAGTTGGCGCCGGACACACGCGCCTTTCTTGACGGTTATGCGGCCGGTCTCAATTACTACGCCGCCTTGAACCCGAACGAATACGATCGAGATTTGTTTCCGGTGAGCGGTGAAGATGTCGCGGCGCTCGCCGCCTTTTCAAGCCCGCTCTTCTTCGGCATGAGTCGAACAATCACAAATATCGTCAGTCCGGAAACGGAACGATCTATTTCAGAAGGCCAACGCCTGCAGGTCTGGTACGAGGCGGCCCCGCAAACCGAAATGGGGTCAAACGCCTTCGCGGTGGCGCCGACGCGGTCTAGCGACGGCGCGACAAGACTGATCATTAACTCCCATCAGCCCCTCGAAGGTCCCCTCGCCTGGTATGAAGCACACTATATCTCGAAAAACGGATGGGAGTTTACGGGCGGCGCCTTTCCCGGCGGGCCGTTTTTACACCTCGGCGCCAACCAAAACATGGCGCAGGCGGCGACCGTAAACAGCCCCGACCTCATAGATGTTTACGAACTAACCCTTAGTGAGAAAGGTGACGGTTATAGCCTTGATGGCGCGACGAAAGCATTTGAGACAGACACGGCCACAATACTGTTCGATCTGCCTGGGCCGTTCGCCTGGCGCCTGAAACAACCGATTGAACGCAGCGCCCACGGCCCGGTTTTACGCGCCCGGGGCGGGGCCTACGCCATACGATATGCAACGCAAGGGTCCCTTAAAGCGATTGACCAAACCTTCGCCATGATGCGCGCCCAATCTGTCAGCGAGTATGAGGACATTATTGCGCGCGGCGACCTTGGCGCGACGAACCGGTTTGCATCCGACACCTCAGGCCGTATCGCCAGATTTTACAACGCACGCATGCCGAAACGCCTGGATGAGCCAGACCTTGACTGGGAAAAATATTTACCCGGGGATAGAAGCGATCTCATCTGGGATGAGTTTGAACCGTTCGACAATCGCCCCCACATGATTGATCCGCAAGCGGGGTATGTTCTGGACGCCAATTCCTCTCCTTTCCAAATAACGCTTGGTTTGGACGACCCGAAACCTGAAGATTATCCAAAGACTTTTGGCATCGAAACAGTGATGACGAACCGCGCATTGCGCGCGACCACCCTGTTTGCAGAGGATGAAGACGGCGTCACGTCACGGGAAGAGCTGATCGCGATCAAGCATGACGGCGCATACCATCCCGACAGCCTTGCTATGCAGTTGCGCTCACAGCTTTTGGCGACGCCATTTGATGAGGAGCCCGCCCTCGCCGACGGGCTGAGCATCATAAAAGCCTGGGATGGACGGACGAATCTCGACAACCCTCATGCCGCTTTATCTTTGGCCACATATCAACCTATCGGCGTCGCCTTGTTTTTAGGGCAAACGCCTCCGCCTCTGGAACAGGCCTACCGCGATGCTTATGCCTACATGATGGCGCATCACGGCAAGCTTGACCCACAATGGGGCGATGTCAATCGACACCAACGCGGCGACGTTGACCTTAGCATTGCCGGCGGTCCGGACACGCTGCGGGCGGTGAACTCCTCCCCTGATGGAAATGGCGCTCTTGTCATGAATTCCGGGGACGGCCTTCATTATTTATGGGAATCCTATCCCGATGGCCGTGTAGTATTATGGGGCGTCCATCAATTCGGCGCTTCGAGCCGAAAAGAAAGCATACACTACACAGACCAAATGGAATTATTTACAAAAGAGAAGTATCGCCGCATTCCACTGGGCATAGAAGCGGTAAGAAAAGCGGCAAACGAAACCTATCAACCTGGACAAAGAGAAAACAACCGCTAGCTGACAATAATGCACGCAACAAAATCGGCTTTCACTCTACTCAAATAGCGGAGCTGACATAGAAATTTATAGAACGCCTGTAAGAGCAACGCCCGAATGAGCCTCTCATGCCCGAAAGGCAGTCGCGCACAAGCCTTACCGGGATCAACCGCAAAGGGCGCTTCCTATGGATTTTGTCTTTAATCGAAACATAAGAAAAAAGCTGATCGCTTTGATCGTCAAAATCGCGCGTGAAACAATCCCCTGTTTAAAACAGAGAACAACAAATCAAACAAAAACCCGACACTTTTTCAGCAGCCTGCTAAAGCATTTCCAGCTCCAGTGCGCGCCGGTGGAGCATCCGCAAATACGTAAAACAGGACCTTACGGTGTCACCCTCATTCCTATGGGTGCGACGACGCTTTAAGGCTGCCTTATCAACGTCCCCATTGCTGTGAAATTGTGAAGTTTTGCGCAAGGAACCTGTAGGTCTCCTTTAAAAGGGCCTCCACCTCGGCGGACTGTTCCGGCGCGACGCCCTTCCAGGATTTCAACATATCCTCCCAGATCCTGCTGTCGATATGCAACTTGTCGCGCATCTGACGCAGATACTCAATCTCCGCCTCAAAATTACGAATCGCCGATTTAATATCTTCTGTATGACCATCAACTTCCTGGAACGCTTCGTTGATTTTCGCAACAGGCCCCTGGATCAATATGCCCATACGGTTAATGTCCTCGGCCGTTTGCCGGTCGGCGCCATAAATAGACTGCAGCATACGGAGGTTTTGTTGAATCTGAAATACGCCTTTATAATGGTCCCGCAACGCCTCAAGATAAGCGAGTTCATTCGACAATTTTTCAAAACGGTCGATGACTTTCTGCTTATCACCCAGCTTTAGTTCTTTAGCGATTTTCGAAAGCGCTTCATTAACGCGCTTTTGCGCGTCCTCATCTTCGACCATAGCCGCAACGCGGGCCTCCACCGTGCCGCCGCCGCCGCCGTCAAGCCAATCGAGGGTGACAGCGGTCAACTTCATCTTCGCCGCATCCCGATGGCGGTCATCGATCGACCAGGAGGCGGAGCCGTCCAAAAGCTCCGCAGGAATATCGTCCCCGGTGCGAATGACGTTCACATAGACGATGCCCTTACGCAAAAGATCCAACAAAACCAGATCGTTGGCGTCTTCTTCCAGGTTAATTTCATTGCACAGGGTGTCGATGGGGATTTTGGCGTCCATTTCCCCAAGCTTAAGGCTGAAAAAAACCTGTTTGGTATGCCGCGAATAGGTGAAAACAGCGCCAGGGGTGTGGAAGACTTTATGTTCAAAGTCGAATTTTGTGTTGCCGCCGGCTGCAGCATCGCTTGTATTTTCAGAAGCTTGTGGCGAAGTGCTCATAATCTGCCTAGTTTCGTCCGCTCTTGTTACACCGGCCCTTGCAAAGACCCTACTGCAGCCAAAAAACCGCCATCGTTCGTTTTTAAACCATAGTTTCGTTAACGCGCCGTTTGCGGCCTCGCCTCACATTAACCAGTTCGACCAGCCTTGAAGGAGCTCCATAAGATGATGCAAAACCGATTTTTCGCCGCAGCAGCAGCCGGCGCGTTCGCCCTTTTTGCAGTGGCGGCCTGCGCCGAAGAGCCCGCACATGGACCACGGCTTCTCACGGTGTCCGGCGCCGGAGAGGTGAAAGCAACGCCGGATATGGCGACGGTCTCCGCAGGTGTTGTCAGCGACGCAAAAACCGCAACAGAAGCGCTCTCCGCGAACTCTCGCGATATGAAAAACGTCATGGATAAAATCAAAGCCGCGGGCGTCGCAGACAAGGACATTCAGACCTCGCAATTCTCCCTTTATCCGCGATACGCCGTTACGGACAGGGGGCGCACGGACCCAGAACGGATCGTCGGCTATACGGCGCACAACAGCGTCTCAATCCGTGTACGGGACCTGGAGAAACTTGGCGGAATCCTGGATGCTGTCACCAAAAGCGGCGCCAACTCCATGGGCGGTCTCAGCTTTATGCTGTCAGATCCCGATCCGCTTGTGGCCGAGGCGCGCAAAGACGCTGTCGCCGACGCCAAAGCCAAAGCCAAGCTCTATGCGGAGGCCGCCGGCGTAAAGCTCGGCGATCTTATTACATTGAACGAGAACGGCGCCTACGCCCCGCGACCTGTCGCCTACGCCGCGAGGGGGCTTGCTGAATCCGCCGACGTGCCGATCGCACCAGGCGAGCAGGACGTGACGGCGAACGTCACGCTTGTTTTTGAGATTGAATAGCGTTTCGTCACGACATTGAACAGCGGGGCGTTACTTACGCTCCGCAAACATCTCTTTTAACTTCAGTCGGTCGGAGGCGGCCGGCGCAAGACCTTTTGCACCAAGAGCGAGATATAGTTTTCGCGGCGCCTCCTCCCCCTCCAGCTTGTCGAGCCTTGCGTAAAGCGATCCGCCATGGGCGAACTTTAAATATGTAGCGCGCACTTCGGCGAGCTCAGGCTCTTCGAGGGGGCAGGATGCTTCTTCGATGTCTTGCCACACAAAGCTTGCGCAGTTGAAATACCGATGAGAAGACCGATCATCATTATTCTCCGATCCGAAGGACCAGGTTATTTTTAGCAGTCCCCGTTCTGGCGCAAGTTGTTGAAAAGTCGGCAGCCCGTAACGCTCCGTCAGCTGCGCCCCCGTCGCTTCCACGTCCTGCGGCTGGGTAAATATCTCTTCAAAGATGACAGTGTCGACACGGGGCTTATAGCTGGCGTCTACATACTGCTTGAACTTCAGCGTGAGATCGTCTTTCGTAAAAACATCCCAGTCTGTGTTGCGCGCACCGGGAACAGGATCTGTCGCCCCACCCTCACCGAGCCCATACGCTTCAACAGGGGCGAACGCGCCCGCCCAGCCCTCGGCGCGCAAAACCGTCATCGCCTCTTCAACACTTACGCCCGGGACAAAGCCCGCAAGCCCGAACGGCGCAATTTCGTCATAGGCGTAGTTTCCAAAATGCGGGCTGGACTGGAACATTTCCGGCTTTTGAGAACCATCCGTCTCCACCGCAGGCTCAGGCGCTGCGGTGGCGCCCGTTTGGCGGTCTTCCTGGCCCATCGACACATCTTCGGCTTCATCATGCTCCGCACAACTCGCCAACAGGGCGCAGCCAAACAAAACCGCCAAAATGTCCCTAACATTACCCATGGCAATCCCTCAAAAAAAAGCGGCGGATTTATAATCGCGCCGCTTTCATAAGACGAAAATATGACAGATTTCTAATTGTCGAGGAAACTGCGCAACTTACGCGACCGGCTTGGATGTTTCAGCTTGCGCAGCGCCTTCGCCTCGATCTGGCGAATACGTTCGCGCGTCACGGAGAATTGCTGGCCGACCTCTTCCAGAGTGTGGTCGGTGTTCATGCCAATGCCGAACCGCATGCGCAAGACACGCTCTTCGCGCGGCGTCAGAGACGCCAGAACCCGGGTTGTCGTTTCACGCAAGTTTGACTGGATCGCCGCATCGATGGGCAGAATAGCGTTCTTGTCCTCAATAAAATCGCCGAGATGCGAATCTTCCTCATCGCCGATCGGCGTTTCAAGGGAAATCGGCTCCTTGGCGATTTTCATCACCTTGCGGACTTTTTCCAACGGCATCGAAAGCTTCGCCGCCAGCTCTTCCGGGGTCGGCTCCCGGCCGATTTCGTGCAGCATCTGGCGGGACGTGCGCACCAGCTTGTTGATGGTTTCGATCATGTGCACCGGAATGCGGATCGTGCGCGCCTGGTCGGCGATGGAGCGGGTGATCGCCTGACGGATCCACCATGTGGCGTAGGTGGAGAACTTATAACCGCGGCGATATTCGAACTTATCCACCGCTTTCATCAGGCCGATATTGCCCTCCTGGATCAGATCCAGGAATTGCAGGCCGCGATTGGTGTATTTTTTTGCAATGGAGATAACAAGGCGCAGGTTCGCCTCCACCATTTCCTTTTTCGCCTGGCGCGCTTCACGCTCGCCCTTTTGCACCGTTTGGACGATACGGCGGAAATCCTCGATGGTGAGGCCGGTTTCTTCGGATAATTTGCCGATCTCGCCACGGATGTCGATGATCGTTCCGCTTTCCCGGTCTGTAAAATCTTTCCAACCGGCGGTCTGTAACTTAGAGACCCGAGGCAGCCATTCAGGGTCAAGTTCCGTACCGAGATAGCTTTGCAAAAACTCTTCCCGGTTGACGCCATAGCTGTCAGCGAAACGCACAAGCTTACCCTCAAGCCCCATGAGCCTTCGGTTGATGTCATAAAGCTGGTCGACAAGGGCCTCAACGCGATTATTGTTCAAGCGCACAGAACGCACGCGATCAGCGATATCTTTTTGCAGCTTTTTGAAACGCCGTAACTGGCTGGAGGTGAGATCCTCCCCCTTCAGTTTCTGTTCGATCAATATGTCCTGGAGACGACGGAGCTTTTTATAGTCAGACGAGATGTCGTCAAAAACACCCATGACGCCTTCGCGCAGCTCAGCCTCCATGGCCGACAAGGACATGGCGCCCTGATCGTCATCGTCGAAATCCTCATCGACGTCGCTGGTCTCGCCGGCGGCGCCAGCCTCGCCCTCCGCCGCGCCGTTTGCGCCTTCCGCCGCGGGGGGCTCGCCATCGGCTTTTTTCTCAGCGGCCTTCGTTAAAAGCGTGTTGGCCTGGGGGTCCATCAGTTTGCCGCCATTCGCCTTCGCCATAGCCTCTTCGCGTTCTTCGGGGGTGAGCGCGGTCATATCCACCTGCGCCTCCGGCCCGCCGCCGTAGGTGGCGTCAAGGTCGATAATGTCGCGCAACAAAACGCGGCCCTCGGTCAACTCGTCCCGCCAGACGGCGATAGCTTCGAAGGTGAGCGAACTTTCGCACAAGGCCCGGATCATGGTTTCCCGGCCCGCCTCGATGCGTTTGGCGATGGCGATCTCGCCTTCCCGGGACAACAGCTCCACCGAGCCCATTTCGCGCAAATACATACGCACAGGATCGTCCGTGCGATCGGCGCTTTCGGAGGTGTTGGTCGTGGGCAGGGCCGCCGTACCGGCTTTTTTAGCAAGCGCCTTGCCGCCCTCCTCGTTATCGTCCTCGTTGTCTTCTTCCTGCTCAATGACGTTGATGCCCATGTCGGACAACATCGCCATAACGTCTTCAATTTGCTCGGAGGAAAACTGCTCCGATGGCAGAACGGCGTTTAACTCATCATGGGTGACGTACCCGCGCTTTTTCGCTGCATTGATGAATTTCTTGACGCCGGCGTTCGACAGGTCAAGAATAGGGCTGTCTTGCCCTTCGCCGCTTTCCGGTTTTTGCGCCGCTTCAGCTTTGGTCGCACTCATCTAATATTTCTCCAAACCCGTAAATATAAAATACGTCGTCCGGACTCTAATCATCCGACAACGTATTTTCAGCCCAGCGATCCGCCCCCAGCGGATCTTATTTCGACTCACACTTCAGATCAGAAACCTCAAACCGCCCTTCATGCCTTAAGACGCAACAACGTCATCGACGTCCTCGTCTGCTTCATCATCGGAGGACCGCACAGCCGCCGCCCTTTGCGCGCGCAGGTGATTTGCTCGTGACCACGCTTCGGGAGATTTGTCCCTATCAGTCTCAAGCAGAACATCCTGCAGTTCAGACTGCATGACTCCATTATGGGAATGCATTGCGAGAACGTGTAACCAACCCGCTTCTGCATCCGCTATATCGGCGGTGGATTGCGCGAATTTCTCAGTTTTGAGCGTTCTGTCTGTCGCAAGACGCTCCGCGGTTTCGCCGCAACCAACTGACAGGAGATGGCTTTTTAAAGCAGATATGTCAAGCGTTTCAGCCGAAGAATAAAATTCCAGCAAAGCCTCTCTGAGGGCGTCAATGGCGGCGTCTTCAAACCTGATATCGGCCAGGGTCTCGCCATGGCGTTCCAAAAGCCCCGGGTGATTCAACAAAGTCAGGACTAAAATCGCCTCACGCCGTGCGCCCGGGGGCCGGGCCATGGCCTGGGCTTTGGTGAGCCGGGTCGCGGGGCCTTGCGGGGCGAAACGCCCTCCGGCGGCTTTACCGCGCCCCTGGCCGCCAGAACGTCGCCCGGCCCAGGGGCGGCCGTTTTCTGCGGTTTTCGGGGCGAAAGCAGTGTTCAAACGCTCAGCGAATTCCGCCCCATAGGCGGCCCGCACATCCTTATCTTCTATAGATGTCGCAAGGGTCCGAAGGTGCGCGCGAAACCCGGCCTTGTCTTCCGGCGTCTCCAAAGGCCGCGTCTCGGTCTCCCGCGCCCAAAGAGTGTCGGCGAGGGGTTTTGAAGACTTTAAGACCTTCGCGAACGCCCCGGCGCCCTCCCCCCGGACAAGGTCGTCAGGGTCCTGGCCCTCCGGCAAAAATGCGAATTGGAGCGATTTTCCGGGCTTTAAGACCGGCAAAGCCCTGTCAATCGACCTATACGCCGCCCCGCGCCCGGCGCGGTCGCCGTCAAAACACAAAACAGGCTTATCCGAGACCCGCCAAAGAAGCGCCATTTGCCGTTCGGTGAGCGCCGTGCCGAGGGGAGCGACGGCGTGCCTGAACCCGGCGCCGGCCAGGGCGATGACGTCCATATAGCCTTCGCAAACGATGAGGGGCGCATCGGCGTCCGCCGCCGCCCGCCGCGCCGCAGCGTAATTGTAAAGCACGGAGCCCTTATGGAAGAGCGGCGTTTCCGGGCTGTTCAGATACTTCGCCCTTGCGTTTTTATCGAGGGCCCGGCCGCCGAACGCGATGACCGCGTCCTTATGGCCAAGGATTGGGAACATCACCCGCCCCCGGAAGCGATCATAGGGCTGGCCGCCATCGTCCGGCCGGATCAAGAGCCCGGCTTCCACAAGGATGTCGAGGGAAAAACCTTTGTTCACAAGATAATCGCGCAAGCCGCCGCGGGCGTTCGGGGCGAAGCCGAGGCCGAAGGTATCGATCAGGCCCTGGGACACGCCGCGCCGCTCCAGATATTCCCTGGCATCGCGCCCGTCGATGCGGGCGAGCTGGCCCTGAAAATAGGCCGAGGCGGCGGCGCACGCCTCCACAAGACCCTTGCGCCGCTCCGTTTCCGCCTTGTCTTCCCGGGCGTCCTTCGGCAGTTCCACCCCCGCCTCGCCGGCGAGTTTCTCCACCGCCTCATAAAAGCTGAGACGCTCCGTCTCCTGCAGAAACGAGATGAGATCGCCGTGCTGACCTGAAGAAAAACAATGGTAGAACCCCTTGTCGTCGTTCACAAAAAACGACGGGG
>JBCDBL010000011.1:0-45358 GCA_039183635.1 Pseudomonadota bacterium | reverse complement strand
GGGGGGGGGGGGGGGGTGTTTTTGTTTGGCGGTCTGCGGCGGGGGGTGGGCGGGGGGCGCCGCCCCCCCCCCCCCGACACGGCCGGGCGCGCCCACATAGCCGCAATCGCCGATCAACGTCGCGGGGTCAAGCTCGCCGCACCAGATGAGATATTCCTGTTCGAAATCCTCAATGGCGCCCATAAGACCGATCAGGACGTCGACCCTGTCCCAGGACTTGCGCAGGCGCACCTCCTGACTTGCCTGCAGGAAATCGCGGTCGTAACGCAAGTTGGCGTTCAGGGTCGGGTCGCCAAACGGCGCCTGGCTGCCGTCAAAATCGAACCCGTACTGCTGATTGTATCCCTCCACTGCGGTAAGGGAGAAGACGTCCCAACCCCGCCACTGTGACGTCGCCTCCACCGATGCGCCAAAAAATTCATTGTCGGTATCTTGCACGCCGTCGCCGCCGACGGAGATATCGTGGTCGTCGACATCCAGGCTGAGATTGCGCGGCGCGGGGTTGACGCCATTGTCCTCTTCGTAATGAACGCGGAACAACACGTCCGTCGCCTCCCCTGCCGACCATAAAAGCGAACCACGTACACCGAATTCATCGCGCACGCCGCCGGCGTCCTCAGGCCCCCGCGGAAAAGCCGGGTCGGCCTGAACATTGTCGAGAACGGGATCTTGGGAAAAATATCGGCCCGCGAGGCGCACGGAAACCGTGTCGCTCAAGCGCTCGCCGACAGCGCCCTTCACATCGATGCGGTCAAACCGGCCGTAGGACGCGGAAAGGTAAGAGGTTTGATCCTCGGACGGGCGCGCGGAGATGAAATGAATGGCCCCGCCCGAGGCGTTGCGGCCATACAATGTCCCCTGCGGGCCTTTCAGGATCTCGGCCCGCTCAACATCGTACAGGAACAATCCGGTCTGCACGTTCGTGGCGAGATAAACGCCGTCCATATAGACCGCCGCCGCCGTAGGCGTGAGCGCTTGATGGTCCACCGCGCCGACGCCGCGGATTTGAAAGGCGACCTGCGTTCCGTTGGCGACCGCTGCTTGAACGCCGGACAACAGTTGCGTTACTTCCTCCGCGCCGTCAAAGGCGTTGGCGCCGGCGAAACGGTCGCCGGACAAAACGACGAAGCTCGCCGGCACATTCTGAAACGCCTCCGGACGAAGAGTGGCGGTCACGACAATCGTATCTTCCGCGCCCTCGCTGTTCGTCGAATTAGCCGTTACGGGCGCCGCCACAGTCAGCACTGCAACGGTTGCAATACTTTTATAAAAACACCTCATGTAACGCCTCGTAAAACTCTATCATTGAAAGAAAAAGTTCATATCGGGTACAGGGCGTTCATCCCCCTGTAAACAGAAGATCGCGAATACATACTCTGCGCCGCACGCATCTGTTTGACTTTTGAAAGCGAATCCCTATGTTGCAGCGCATAAAGTTGGCGCAAAGCTTGAATAGCAGCGCTATGCGGCGTTTCGGACGTCGCAAGCTTCGCACAATGGGGACGCATCCCGGCTCATCGGCCGCGGCCATGTAAGACGAACCCAAAGCGGGGCTTTTTCAAATCGACCGAATGCCTTACGCGCATCGCTTCCCAGGACAGGCGGAGGAAGTGGGGCGTTGTGTTTTTCCTCCGCCTTTTTTGTGTAAACGCATATGTCATTCAACGACCTCGGCCTTGGGCCGGACGTTCTGAAAGCCGTCGCAGAGACGGGATACGAAAATCCCACGCCGATACAGGCCGAAGCTATTCCCCACGCCGTCGCCGGCCGGGACGTGCTCGGCATCGCCCAGACCGGCACCGGAAAGACAGCTTCCTTCACATTGCCAATGATCGAGCGCCTGTCTAAGGGGCGAGCGAGGGCGCGGATGCCGCGCTCCCTCATCCTCGCGCCCACCCGGGAGCTCGCGGCGCAAGTCTCCGAGAATTTCGAGACTTACGGCAAATATCATAAACTTTCGATGGCGCTCTTGATCGGCGGGGTTTCCTTCGGCGACCAGGACATGAAGCTCGACCGCGGCGTCGATGTGCTTATCGCAACGCCAGGCCGCCTCCTCGACCATTTTGAACGCGGCAAGCTTTTGCTGACCGGCGTTCAGATCATGGTGGTGGACGAGGCCGACCGAATGCTCGACATGGGTTTCATTCCCGACATTGAGCGTATTTTCAAATTGACCCCGTTCACGCGCCAAACACTGTTCTTCTCCGCTACAATGCCGCCTGAAATTCAGCGGATCACCAATCAATTCCTACAAAACCCTGTACGTGTCGAAGTCGCCCGCCAGGCGACCACGGCTGAAACAGTGACACAGAAAATCGTTCGTGTGCCTACAGATGACGCCCGGGCGAAACGGGTGGGGCTGCGCGCGCTTATCGATCGCGAAGAAATCAAAAACGGCATCATCTTCTGCAATCGAAAGCGAACTGTGGACGTCGTCGCCAAGTCATTACAGAAATACGACTATAACGCCGCGCCGATCCATGGCGATCTGCCGCAGGCGTATCGGATGCAAACCCTTGAACGTTTCCGATCGGGCGAGTTGAAGCTTCTCGTCGCATCCGACGTCGCCGCCCGGGGCCTGGATATTCCAGATGTCTCCCATGTATTCAATTTTGACGTGCCGATCCATGCCGAAGACTATGTTCATCGCATTGGACGCACGGGACGCGCCGGCCGGTCGGGCGCCGCGTTCATGCTGGTCGCGCCGGACGATAAAAAGGCCTACGCCGCCATTCTCGACATGACCGGCGCACAAATCGATGAACTTGCCCTCGACGGCGTTTTTGAAAATATGGACGCTTCGGACAGCAGGCCATCGCGCCGTCGGGCCAAAAATCCCAATCGCCGCAGCCAAGGCGCCCCAAAAGAGGACACCTCCGCCTCAACCGACACCCCTGCGCCGCGCAAGCGGCGTGGACGCAAATCTGAGTCGGAAGAACAAATCGTCGGGCTCGGCGACCATGTTCCGGCGTTTTTGATGCGTCCGGTTCCCAAAACGAAAACCGGCAAAACACAAAACGCGGCATAATCCTTTGTCCCCTAAAAGTCACCGGTAATTCAGCTGAAATCCGTCGAGATTAGGCATTCCTTTACGCTCCACAGCTAAAGCTAACCTTGGCTTAGCGAAGCGGTTATGCAGCTTCGCGCCAGAGTTGCAGATCGATTAGGGGTGCATACATGTCCGCTGCGGACCAGAAAGTTGTAAAGTCATTTGAAGTCGCCAAAAAAGCGCTGGCCGAATTGGAAAAGGTTGGGGCGCCTGCGACTCCGCAAAACTTTGAAATGTGGTATGCGCACCTTTCAGGTCAAAACCCGAAACTTTCGGATGACCTTACAAAAGTCATAAACAAAGCCGACATCTCCGAAGACGTGACCGGGGAGTTGTACGACCGTCACTTCGCCAATTTAGAGATGAGCGACAGCATCTTGCAAGCTGCAAGCGGCGTTGAAACGGAAATCACCGACATCGTCCAAGTGCTGGAAGACACCGGCCGCAACACATCCGCTTACGGCGACGCTTTGGCTGGCGCGAGCGGTCAACTGAGCCATATTGAAGACACTGACGCCGTCCGCACATTGTTAGACGGCATATTGCGCGCAACGCGGGCGATGGAAACTCAAAACCGTAAACTTGAAGAACGGCTGGCCGAATCCACCCGCGAGATCTGCACCCTTCGCGATAGCGTTGAAAAAGTCAGGTCCGAAGCGCTGACGGACGGCCTGACCGGAATCGCCAATCGCAAATGCTTTGATGAAACGCTTCGTGCACTGATGGCTGAGGCGGAAAGCTCAGGCGAAGAAATGTGCCTCATCGTTACCGATATTGACCACTTCAAAGCGTTCAACGACACCTGGGGCCATCAGACCGGGGACCAGGTTTTGCGGCTCGTGGCGTCCACAATGAACGCCAATGTGAAAGGCCGCGACCTCCTCGCCCGCTATGGCGGAGAGGAGTTTGTCGTGGTTCTACCGCAAACTTCTTTGGAACACGGCGTCACTCTCGCCAATACGATGCGCCAGGCCATCGAGGCGAAACGCTTGAAAAAGCGTTCGACAAACGAAGACCTGGGTACGGTCACCGTTTCTCTCGGCATTGCGAAATTCCGCCCCGGTGAAAAACCCCAAGCCTTGATCGAGCGGGCCGACCAGTGCCTGTACGCAGCAAAACGGGCCGGACGGAACCGGGCGTTGTCAGAGGAAGATCTCGCGAAAATCGAAGCGGCGGCGTAAAATTACGCCGATGCGGCCGGGGCGATGGTGACGCTTTCGCCGCAACCGCAAGCGTCTGTCTGGTTCGGGTTGTTGAACACAAAACGCGACGACAATTTCTCTACGACGTAATCGATCTCCGTGCCGAGAAGGAATAAAATCGCCTTCGGATCGATAAGGATCGTCACGCCCTTGTCTTCAACAACTTCGTCCAGAGGTTCAGCAGCCTCGGCATAGTTCATGACATATTCCATGCCGGCGCAGCCGCCGTTCTTCACGCCGACTTTTAAGCCGATATAGGAGTTGTCGGTCTTCGACATAATCGCTTTGACCCGCGTTGCGGCGGCGTCAGTTAGCGTTACGGCTTTAGGTCTTGGACGCGGCATCGCGCTTTATCCTTAAAACATGTTCAATTCGAGTTTCGCCTCATCCGACATCATAGCCGGCGACCAGGGCGGATCGAACGTCATCTCCACTTTCGCAGCGTTAACGCCGTCGACACGCTCCACCGCCTGCTGGACCCAGCCTGGCATCTCGCCAGCAACAGGGCATCCCGGGGCAGTCAACGTCATTTGTATCGCAACAACGCCGCCATCTTCAAAATCTACTTTATAGATGAGGCCCAACTCGTAAATATCAACCGGAATCTCAGGGTCGTAAACGGTCTTCAACGCCGTGACGATGGCGTCCGTGAGCTTGTTCAACTCCTCCTCGGAAAGATCCGCAGCCTTAACAGGCTCTGCAGCGCCTTCAGCAGCCGACGCAGGCGGTTCATTCACGGCCTCAAGCTCTAAAATATCGCGTTCGCTCATGGCTTTGCCTTATTTTCTTAACCTAATATCGCACGGGCTTTTTGCAGCGCGGCGACAAAGGCGTCCACATCTTCATGGGTGTTGTACATGGCGAAAGACGCCCGGGCCGTCGCCGGGACGCCGAGGCGGCGCATCAGCGGCTGGGCGCAATGGTGGCCGGCCCTGACGGCGACGCCCGACTGGTCCAGCAACGTCGCCACGTCATGGGCGTGAGCGCCGTCCATGTTGAAGGACAGGATCGCACCCTTGCACGGCGCGGCGCCGTAAGCCTCAACCCAGTTGAGCCCGCGCAGCGCCTCCGCCGCATGCTCCAGCAAGGCCGCCTCATGGGCCGCCACGGCGGCGCCGTCCTGGGACATCATGTAATCGATCGCAGCTCCAAGGCCGATCGCCTCCAGGATCGGCGGCGTCCCCGCCTCGAACCTGTGGGGCGGATCGTTGTAGGTGACCGTGTCTTCCGTCACCGTCTCAATCATCTCCCCGCCGCCATGGAAAGGCGCCAGCGCCTCAAGGGCGGCGTATTTTCCGTAAAGAACGCCAATCCCCGTCGGCCCGTACAGTTTATGGCCCGTAGCGACAAAGTAATCGCAATCGAGGGCTTGAACGTCGATGGCGCCGTGAACGGCGCTCTGGCAGCCGTCGAGAAGGATTTCAACGCCATAGGCATGGGCGATGTCGGACAATTCCCGCCCCGGCGTTTGCGTGCCAAGGACGTTCGACATATGGGTGATCGCAACGAACCGTGTACGGTCCGTGAACGCTGCTTTATAGGCGTCGATGTCGAAGCTTCCGTCGTCGTTGACGTCCACCCATTTCAACACGGCGCCGTGACGCTCCCGCAGGAAATGCCAGGGCACGATGTTGGAGTGGTGCTCCATTATGGAAAGGATGATTTCATCGCCCGGCTTAATCGTCGGGGCGAGGCCGTAGGCGACAAGATTCACCGCCGCCGTCCCGCCGCTTGTAAAGACGATTTCCTCAGGGCGGGCGGCGTTCAGGAAAGACGCGACCTTCCCCCGCGCCGCCTCGAAATCGGCCGTCGCCTTGTTGCTGAGGTAATGGAGGCCCCGGTGGACGTTGGCGTAGCCCGCCTCCGCGGTCAGGCGCATGGCGTCCATCACCGCCCGGGGCTTTTGCGCCGAGGCGGCGTTGTCGAGATAGACGAGCGGCTTGCCGTTCGCCTCGCTCGCGAGGATTGGAAAGTCCGCCCGCACAGCCTCTGCGTCGAAGGCGTTTGTCTGTTTGGCCGGCGTCGCGCTCATGCCGCACCCTCCCCGGCCAGCCAGTCGCGCACGAGAGCCTTAAAGTCCGCTTGCAAACCGTCATGGTCGATGTCGTCGATGATTTCATTCAAAAACGCCTCCACCAACAGGGCCCGCGCCTGCTCCGGCGGCACGCCGCGGGAGCCGAGATAGAACAACGCATCGTCGTCGAGGGCGCCGGAGGTCGCCCCGTGGGCGCATTTCACATCGTCGGCATAGATCTCAAGTTCAGGCTTGGCGTCCGCCGCTGCGCCGTCAGACAATAAGAGGGTGTGAGTTCCCATTTGCGCATCGGTTTTCTGGGCCGGGCGCTCCACCAGAAACTTGCCCTGGAAGACGGAGCGCGCCGTATCGCGCACCACATTCTTGTGACGCTGATAGGTCTCCCCCTCCGGTGCGGCGTGAACGATGCGGGTTGTCGTATCGGCGTGACGCCGCCCGCCAAGAAGGAACGCGCCGTCAAGCCGTGCAACGGCGCCTTCTCCCAAATGCTCCAGATGCGTCTCAAATCGGCTGAGCTTGCCGCCGAAGCCGATCAGGCTTTGGGTGAGCGCGGCGCCGGGCGCAAGGCGGACGGCGGAGGTCGAAACATCCGTGGCGGCGTCATGGGACGTATGGAGAATATAGCGCTTCAGCGCCGCGCCGTCGGCGATGCGCACCGAGGACGACACATTGGCGAACAGCCCGCCGCCTTCATATTCGTAAAGCTCGATGACGCTCGCCTCGGCGCCCGCGCCGATGTCGATCAGGCTGCGTGCGTGGAACGCCCCGGCGTCGGCCAGGCCGCGATAGCGTATCAGGACCGGCGTCTCAACAGTCACACCGTCAGCGACGGACAGGACGACGCCATCTCCGGCGAGGGCGGCGTTCAGCGCGTCTACGGCGCCCGCGCCGGAAAAACGCTCCGCATCGGCCTCCGTCACGGCGCCGCCGGCCAACGCGTCGGACAAGGAGGAAATGGAAACGCCCTCCGGCGCCTTGTCCGCGCCCTGGCGCACAAATCCGTTCTCCACGACGATTTCCATCGCCGGCGCATCGACAATGGTCCGGCGCGGGGGAACCGCCGCATCCGACGGCGCAGCGGAGGGCAGCGCCTCACGCAAACTCGCGCGCAGGTCCGTGTATTTCCAATCCTCGACGCGCTTGTGGGGCAGACCCGCCGCCGCAAACGCCTCCAGCGCCGCCCGGCGGGGCCCGTGCAAAGCGTCTGCGCCGTCAAAGGCGGCGACGAAGGCGTCTTCGGCTGGCGTTAAGGCTGTTGCGTTCGACACTTACGCCGCCTCCGAAATAATCTGATCGTAACCGGACGCTTCCAGCTCTTTGGCGAGCTCCGGCCCGCCGGTGCGCACGATTTTGCCCTTGGCGAGCACATGGACAAAGTCCGGTTTGATGTAATCGAGCAGGCGCTGGTAATGGGTGATGACCAGCATGGCCCGCTCCGGGGAGCGCAAGGCGTTGACACCCTCCGCCACCGTTTTCAGCGCATCGATGTCGAGGCCGGAGTCCGTTTCATCGAGAATGGCGAGGGACGGTTCGAACAAAGACATTTGCAAAATCTCCATCCGCTTTTTCTCCCCGCCGGAAAAGCCAACGTTCAGCGGACGCTTCAGCATGTCCTGACTGACATTCAGCTTTTCGGCCTTGTCGCGGATCAGCCGCATGAAGTCCGCCGCCGACAGCTCCTCCTCCCCCCGCGCTTTTTTCTGGGCGTTCAAGGCCGTGCGCAGAAAGGTGAGCGTCGCCACGCCGGGAATTTCCAGCGGGTACTGAAAGGACAGGAACACCCCCTTCGCGGCGCGTTCGTGGGGATCGTCGTCCAAAAGGCTTTCGCCCTTGTACACAATATCGCCGGAGGCGACCTCGTAATCATCGCGACCCGCTATGGTGTAAGACAATGTCGACTTGCCGGAGCCGTTCGGCCCCATAATGGCGTGGACTTCGCCGGCGTTCAGGGACAGGGACAGGCCGCGAATAATTTCCGTTTCATCTTCACCGACGGCGACGTGGAGATCTTTGATGTTTAGCATTGTCATCTTCTAAATCTTCTTTTCCAAGCATTCATCCCTGCGCAAGCAGGATTATCGTTCAATATGCGTAAGGCTTTCAGCTGACGGATCGGGTTACCAGCTTCTGTCTGGGGAACCAGGCGCTAGCCCACGCTCCCCTCAAGGCTGACGCCCACCAGTTTCTGCGCCTCCACAGCGAACTCCATGGGAAGCTCCTGCAACACCTCTTTACAGAACCCATTCACCAGCAGCGTCACCGCCTCTTCTTCCGACAGGCCGCGCTGCATACAGTAAAACAGCTGGTCCTCGGACAAGCGGGAGGTGGTCGCTTCATGCTCCACAATGGCGCTTGGGGTTTTGGTCTCAATGTAAGGCACCGTGTGGGCGCCGCACTGATCGCCGATGAGGAGGCTGTCGCACTGGGTGTAATTGCGCGAACCGCTGGCGTTGCGATGGGCGCTGACAAGGCCCCGATAGGTGGAATTCGACTTGCCCGCTGAAATGCCCTTGGCGATGATCCGGGACTTTGTGTTCTTACCCAGATGGATCATCTTGGTGCCGGTGTCCGCCTGCTGAAAGTTGTTCGTGATGGCGATCGAGTAAAACTCCCCCACCGAATTGTCGCCCCGCAAGACACAGGACGGATATTTCCAGGTGACGGCGGAGCCTGTCTCCACTTGCGTCCAGGACACTTTGGAGTTCGCGCCCCGGCAGTCGGCCCGCTTGGTGACAAAGTTATAGATGCCGCCCTTGCCGTCCTTGTCCCCGGGATACCAGTTCTGCACCGTCGAATATTTGATTTCCGCATCATCCAACGCGACCAGCTCCACCACCGCAGCGTGCAGCTGGTTCTCATCGCGCATCGGCGCCGTGCAGCCTTCGAGATAACTCACATACGCGCCTTTGTCCGCGACGATCAGGGTGCGCTCGAACTGTCCCGTATTCGCCTCATTAATGCGGAAATAGGTGGACAGCTCCATCGGGCAATGCACGCCCTCCGGCACATAAACAAACGTGCCGTCGGAGAACACGGCTGAGTTCAGCGTTGCGAAGAAATTGTCCGACGCCGGGACCACCGTGCCCAGATACTTCTGTACAAGCTCCGGATGCTCCCGAATGGCCTCGGAAATCGACATGAAGATGACGCCGGCTTTGGCCAGCTCCTCCCGGAACGTGGTCGCCACGGACACCGAGTCGAACACCGCATCCACCGCGACGCCTTTTTTGACGCCAGCGAGAATTTCCTGCTCTTTCAAGGGAATGCCGAGCTTTTCGTAAGTCGCCAACAGCTCCGGGTCCACCTCGTCGAGGCTCTTGGGACCGTCAATGGCCTTTGGCGCGGCGTAATAATAGGCGTCCTGATAATCGATCTCAGGATAATCCACCATCGCCCATGTGGGCTCTTCCATCTGCAGCCACCGGCGATAGGCGTCGAGGCGCCAGTCGAGCATCCATTGGGGCTCGTCCTTTTTCGCGGAAATGAAGCGCACAATGTCTTCGTTGAGGCCCTTCGGGGCCTTTTCCGATTCGATTTCGGTGACAAAGCCGTACTTGTATTGCTCCAGCTCTTTCGCCGTTTCCACCGTTTCGCGCACAGCGCCCATGTCAAACGTTCTCCAGTGACAAGTGTTTACGCATTTAAATTAGCCCGCCCTCACGCTGCGGCCACGGGCGCTCTATCGCGCACGCGGCCATAGGCGTCAGACCAGGCCTCCACAAATCTTTCCGCATCTGCGGAGGTTGAATTCCATCCCAGCGACACGCGCACCGCCGATCCCGCAACCGCCTCATCAGCGCCCATGGCGCGCAGTACATGGCTCGGCTTTACCTTCCCGGAAGAGCAAGCCGACCCCGCGCTGACCGCAACGCCGGCGAGATCCAGCGCCATCACCTGGGTTTCGGAGGAAAAGCCCGGCGCGGAAAAACACAGCGTGTTCGCAAGCCGGGGCGCCGCCGCGCCGTGGACGATGATCTCGGGAAAACGGGATGTCAGTTCATTGGCCATACCGTCGCGGATTTCCGACAGGCGCTCGACGACCGGCGCATCGGCCGCGGCCGCTTCCGCCGCAGCGCCAAGCCCGGCAATGGCGGCGACATTTTCAGTGCCGGCGCGGCGATAGTGTTCCTGGCCGCCGCCCCTTTGGCGCGGGGCGAAGGCGACGCCCGGCCGCGTAACCAAGGCGCCGCTCCCTTGGGGGCCGCCGAACTTATGGCCCGATACGGAAAGAAAATCGGCGTCGAGTTCAAGAAAGTCCAGGGGCGTGCGGCCAAGCCCCTGCGCTGCATCCACAAACAAAAGGCCGCCGGCCCGGCGCACGATGTCGGAAATATCGTCCAGGGGCTGGACAACACCCGTCTCATTATTGGCCAACATCACGGCGACGAGGAAATCCCCCTCATGGGCCAAGTCATACCCATCGAGACGGTCGGCCAGCCACGCCACGTCAATCAGGCCCGACGCAAGCACCGGAAAAGTCTCCACCGAAACGCCGTTCCGCTCACCGAGATCTGCGGCCGGGCACAGCGTTGCGTCGTGTTCAATAGCCGACACGAAAAGCCGCGTTGCGCCCCGGCCGACAGCGCCGTAAAGGGCGAGATTGTTCGCCTCCGTCCCGCCGCTGGTGAACACGATGCCGTTCGCCGGCGCGTTCAGGGCGGCGGAGAGCTGGGCCCGCGCCGTCTCGATAAGACCGCGCGCCTTACGACCTTCGGCGTGCACGGACGATGCATTGCCGTCAAGCCCAAGGGCGGCCTGCATCGTTTCGCGCGCAGCGGGGCGCAGCGGCGATGTCGCATTATGATCGAGATAGACCCGGGCGGTCACATGAACCTCCGTAAATCGTCTCTGTCCGGCGCCTCCGGCAAGGAGGCCGCGCCAAGCACGCGTTTTTCGACGACGTCTTCAAGGGTGATCGCGTTCAAGAAAATATGGATATGCCGCCCCAGCTCGTCCCACAAATCGTGCGTCAGGCAACGGCCGGAGCGTCCGAGACAGCCCTTGCCGCTCTGTACGTCACAGGCAGTGGTTTTGATGTCCTCATTAACGGCAGCGATAATGTCGGCGACACGGATGTCGCCGGCGGCGCGGGCGAGGCTGTAACCGCCGCCAACGCCCCGGGTCGAAGTCACAAGTCCAGCCCGGCGCAACTTGGCGAACAACTGCTCAAGATAGGACAAGGAGATTTGCTGTCGTTCGGAGATCTCCGGCAGCGACACCCGCGCCTCGTCCCCGTCCGCATAGAAGGCGGCGTTGGCGGCGAGATCCACCATCGCCATAACAGCGTATCGGCCTCTTGTGGTCAGTTTCACGTTGATGCGCCTTCCAAAGCTCTAAAAACCTTCAATTTTACCCAAATCGCGCCCACATTTCGAAAAAGTGTGGTATAGGCCCGCCTTACCTCATGCCTGCTCGTTGACTTAGGACGTAAGAAACCTGACTAAAAAAGTCAAGAAAGAGACGATAGTCTTCTTTTCTTAATGATATGCAAGGCATCTAAAAACCATTTGACGTGCATGGGTTTACCCCACTGCGCCTTCACACGTTGAGACGAAGCGAATTATGCCTGAAGTGATTTTCGCCGGCCCTGCCGGTCGCCTGGAAGGACGTTACCAGCCGCCGAAAGAGGCCGGCGCGCCGGTGGCCCTGGTACTGCACCCCCACCCGCAATTCGGCGGAACGATGAACAACCAAGCCTGCTTTGACATGTACAACATGTTCATTTCCAAGGGCATGGGCGCGCTCCGGTTCAATTTCCGCGGCGTCGGCCGCAGCCAGGGGGAGTTCGACCAGGGCATCGGGGAGCTGTCAGACGCGGCCACCGCCCTCGACTGGCTCCAGGCGATGAACCCCAACGCGGCGAACACCTGGGTCGCGGGCTTTTCCTTCGGCGCCTGGGTCGGCATGCAATTGCTGATGCGGCGGCCGGAGATCATCGGCTTCATCTCCGCCTCGATCCCGGCGAACGTTTACGACTTCTCGTTCCTCGCCCCCTGCCCGTCCTCGGGCCTCGTCATCCATGGCGGCCAGGACAAGGTCTCCCCGTTCGAGGACACCAAACGCATGGTGGAACGCACGCGGACGCAAAAAGGCCGAGTGATCGATCTGGAGCTGATCGAAGAGGCTGACCATTTCTTCGCCAACCATCTTGAGGTGTTCATGGAGAAGGTGGAGGGCTATGTGGATCAGCGCTTGGCGGAACAAGCGGCGACCGCCGAGCCTGAGGCGGCGGAATAGGCGTGCTGTAAAAATCGATAAAATCAAGCACAATCGATCGATAAAGAAATCGCCTTGCGTCGGGCCTTATAAAGCTTGTTAAGAAATATTCCTTTTACAGATATAACCTGCACCTAAACAGGTGAAAACGAGCTTAAATGCGATGCAGATCGCGGCGCAACATACGCGATTTAAAATTTCATCTGCATTCTGATTTTATAGGGTGTTTTCTATATAGCCGCCAAACAATTCCCCACGATCTAACAACATATGCTCGGGTGGAACAGCAGGTAAAGACGTAAAGCTGGGGTCCGAATCGATAAACTTTTTTATACCTATTAAAGCCCAAACAATATGTTGGGGTATCTCAGCACGATTGTTTTCATACTTCCCGATTTGCACTGTCGAATACCCCAATGCACGCGCCAAACTTTTCTGTTGCACCTGGTTTTTTATGCGCCAAGACTTTAGTTGATCACCAGTCATAGTAATTCCCCCGAAAAACTAATAATAAAAGGAAATTTCCAACTTAACGCCAAACCCTTTTAAAGATAAAAAGAACCTTTTCATTGGTGGTCGTTTCATGATCCTTGCTCGCTATAGGTTTGCTTTCGAAAAAACAATTAACCATATCTTACGAGAAAAACGACGAAATTGAGAGCCAAATTGATAACTGAATTAGTTTTACACAAACCTAGTTTGCATCACCCCATGACCGCATGTGATATCGCCCCGCCAACCATCGCCTTAGGCGCCTTGGTCGTTTTTGGAAACGTGATCGGCATCCCCCTGACGGATCGCACCGCCAGATAAGCGAAACATTCCGCCTCGATATCATCGCCGCGCCAGCCGACATCTTCGGCCGAAACCACCATCCCTTTCAGGCCGGCGTTCAACGCCTCCATCATCGCCGGGTTACGCCGACCGCCGCCGCAGGCGATCCACTGGACCGGCGCCGCGGGCAGCAGTTGCGCCGCCGCGGCGATGCAGGCCGCGGTGAACGCCGTCAATGTCGCCGCGCCGTCAGCCAACGACAGGCCCTGCGCCGCGTCCAGGGTGAAATCGTACCGGTCGAGAGATTTCGGCGGCGGCGCTTTCAGGTAAGGGTGCGTCAGCATGCGGCGCAACACATCGTTCTGCACAACGCCCTGCCGCGCAAGGGCGCCGTCTTTGTCCATGGCTTCGCCGGTTTTCACCTCCACCCACTGGTCCACAAGGCCGTTCGCCGGGCCGCAATCGAAGGCGATAATGTCCTCAAAGCCGGCGTCTTCGGGAATATAGCTGACGTTCGACACGCCGCCGAGGTTCAGAACTGCAACGGGGCCGGAACGTTTAAGGTTGCGCGCAAGGGCGCCGTGATAAATCGGCGCCAGCGGCGCACCCTCTCCCCCGGCGGCGACGTCGGCGGAGCGGAAATCGGACACGACGTCGATCCCGCTCGCCATGGCCAGAACCCGCCCGTCGCCGATTTGCATGGTTTTGCCGGGCGCGCCGTTCGCCATGCTGGCGGGGCGGTGGAAAATCGTTTGCCCGTGAAAGCCGATCAAATCGACATCGGCGGCGGCAAGGCCGGCCTTTTCGAGCAGTCGCTTCACGGCGTCTATGTGAGCGTCGTTCACCTCCTGGGCGCCTGCGCCGATGTCGACGGCGCCGAAACGCCCCTCCAAGGCCGCCTTGACAGCGGCCTTTATCAACGCCCTCTGGCGCGGCGCGTACGGCAGGCTCAAAGACGGGCCGGGCGCGATCACGTCTTCGCCGTCGGTCTTCAAAATCGCAGCGTCGATCCCGTCAAGGGAGGTGCCGCTCATAAGACCAATGACAGTTTTGATATCGCTCATAGAACGCCCCTCGTCCGCTTTTGCCTTTGGCCCCGCGCCATGGTAAGCCCTCACGCCTTTGGCCGTCTTATAGGCGAAAAACCTCGCCGCATCGTAAAGATCTGAATCAGAACCTGAACCTTAAGCTGTCGCCATGTCAAACTTCCAATCGGATTTTCTCCGCACCCTGTCGGACCGCGGTTTCATTCACCAGGGCACGAACCTCGAAGGCCTCGACGCCGTCGCCGCCAAGGAAATCGTCACCGGCTATATCGGCTTCGATGCGACGGCGAAAAGCCTGCACGCCGGCAGTTTGGTGCAGATCATGCTGCTGCGGCATTTGCAGAAAACGGGGCACAAGCCCATCGTGCTCATGGGCGGCGGCACCACGAAGGTGGGCGACCCCACCGGCAAAGACGAACAAAGGGCGCTTCTAACCGACACTGAAATCAACGCCAATATCGCCGGCATTAAATCGGTTTTTGAGAAGTTCCTCACCTTCGGCGA
The DNA here is from genome assembly GCA_039183635.1 of Pseudomonadota bacterium. Lineage (GTDB taxonomy): Bacteria > Pseudomonadota > Alphaproteobacteria > Caulobacterales > Parvularculaceae > JBCDBL01. The sequence goes on along the minus strand of JBCDBL010000011.1, from coordinate 30,532 downwards.
CGGCCCCACAGACGCCATCATGGTGAACAATGACGACTGGCTGTCCGAGCTCGGCTATGTGGAGTTCCTGCGCGACTACGGCGTACACTTTACGATCAACCGCATGCTGACCTTCGACAGCGTCAAGCTGCGCCTTGAGCGGGAAAGTCCGATGACGTTCCTGGAGTTCAACTACATGTTGATGCAGGCCTACGATTTCCATGAGCTGCACCGCCGGCATAAATGCCGTTTGCAGATGGGCGGCTCCGACCAATGGGGAAATATCGTAAACGGCGTCGAGCTCACCCGCCGCACAGACGGGGCGGAGGTGTTCGGCGTGACGACGCCCTTGCTCACCACTGCATCGGGTAAGAAAATGGGCAAGACGGAGCAAGGGGCGATGTGGCTGAACGCCGACATGCTGAGCCCCTACGATTACTGGCAATTCTGGCGCAACGCCGAGGACGCCGACGTCGGCCGTTTCTTAAGGCTTTTCACAGATTTGCCGCTTGATGAAGTCGCCCGGCTCGAAGCCCTTGAAGGCGCTGAGGCCAATGAGGCGAAGAAAATCCTCGCCACAGAAGCAACGGCGATGCTCCACGGCCCTGCTGCGGCGAGCGCGGCGGCGGACACCGCCCGCACCACCTTTGAGCAAGGCGGCCTTGGCGGCGATTTACCGACTGTTGAGATCACGGCGGGCGACCTTGACGCCGGCGCGCCGCTCGCGCCTTTGTTTGTCGAGGCGGGCTTATGCGACAGCAACGGCGAGGCGAAACGCCACGCCAAAGCCGGCGCGTTGAAAGTCAACGACAAGAGCATCGCAGATATCAACCGTAAGCTGACCAAGCAGGATTTAAACGCCGAGGGAACAATTAAGCTGTCCATCGGCAAGAAGAAGCACGCGCTTGTAAAAACCGATCATTAAGCGCATTGGCGCAGCTGTTCTTTGCGACTTCACCGCGAAGATATGCAAGGTGTTTGTGCGTCGCATCTACTCCGCCGGCGCGATATCCAACCGCAGATCGGAGTTGTCCGTCTTACTTTCCGGCACGGGTTCGAAAATACGGCGCAAAGCGCCCGGCGTTAACGCCGAAAGCGGATTTACGAAAATCGTCGGCTCGCCCATATCACCGCTCAAATTATAGGATAGGGCGAACAGCCCCTCGCCTTTCCGGGAGACCAGAGCGTCGCCGATAATCGGCAAGGCGCCGAAGGCGGAGTTAATAGCATAAGCCGGCGCGACCGCGCCGTTCGCACGTATGCGCTCATTGGCGAAATCGATCGAGCCGTCCGCCGTCAAGCCCATGGAGGCTCCCGAGGCGCGGGTGTCAGCGACCGTTAAGACGCCATCGGCATAGACAAACTCACTGTCGAGATTTGTAAACGCAATACCGTCGCCGTTCAGGACGTTTACAAGACCCGTCAACGACGCTGCAGACAGTAAGTTCGCCAGGAACGGGGCGTCGATAACCCGGAATTTCTCAACCGCGAGCAATCCGTCAATTCCAGCATCCGTCATATCCGCGGCAAGGAGCATTGTTCCTCCATACACGGACTCAATGCCAAATAGGCCCTGAATAACGGCGCCGGCGTTTTCAGACTCAATGACCAGTTCGCTGTCGACGCCTGGACGGTCGCTGTCCTGCAACCGCATCTTCGCGCGCGCGCCGGTCTTAAACTCGCCGCTGAAAGCCGCATTCGCGACACGATCCCCGGTGTGGAGAAAGGAAAGACGCGCATCGCCGAGGGCGACGCCCTTGCGCAATCGCAATTCGTCGACTTGACCGGACACGGAAAGACCGCGCCCCCAATCCATTTCCCCCTCGCCCGGGGATAAAAAGTTCTCAAGAATGGGACCGGCATTGAAAAACGCGCCGTTCATATCGACCGCAAGCGCCCCGCTCGCCTCATCCCGTCCGGCTGAGAGGCTAATGTCGACGACGTCCTTTATCTTGAATGTCGATAAATCCGCCGACAACAAACGACCGTCGGCGCCCATCGCGGCGGAGCCTTTCACGTCAAGACCTTCGCCGAACATGTCGAAAGCCTCCGCAGACATCACGTCGTCCGCACCTGTTCTTAAGGACAAGCGCGCGCTCGCCGGGCTGTCTTCCCGTTTCGACCAACCAATGCTGTCAAGCTCAATCTCGGTTTCGGTGAAATCGGCTTCAATATCTGCAATGCGGATATTCGTTCCCTCGCCTTTCGCCTGTACGGAAAACTGAATGGGTCCGTTCAGGAACGAACGGGTTAAAAATCCGAAAGCGTCGCGTGTTGTGGAATCGATCTCCCCCTTTACATCGAAAGATGTGGAAAGGCCCTCAGTAAAGAAACGTTCAGTCCAGGTGAGCGTTACGGGCGCGCCGTTCAACGCAGCCGTCCCCGTCGTGACGATGCCTGTTTTATCTAACTCAAAGACAAGTTCGCCCTGATCGAGGCCGATGCCGCTGACGACATCGGGCATTGAGAAATTATTGATTTTAGCTTTGGCTTTGTACCCGACATTTTCGATGGGCACATGCCGGCGCAACGCGCGCGTAATTTCAAAATCAACCGCGCTCGTCCCGCCAAGGGTCGCCGGGTCGACGCCAAACTGCCTTGCAAAACCGAACGGCTCCATATCAAGCAGCGCAAGGATATCCGCCGTCAATCCGGACGCCGTGCCGGAAAACACCGCAGGCTCCCCCACAGGGACAAGCGTTTTCATATTTACAACAGCATCTTTGACGGCAATGTCTCCAACCCGCCCGGACGCGGCGGTAAGGTAAAAGCCGTTGCCTGTGAGCGTCGCCGCACCGCGCAATTGAGTAAGCGGAGGCAAACCCGGCACATATGTGGCGACGCCGTTGCGATAGTCGAAGTCAAGCCGCAGCTGATCATCGGGAACATGACCGGCAACCTCGAAGGCGCCGGGTTTCAAGTCCATGGCGAACTCAGCCTTATATATATCGCCAGCGGCGAGGTTGCCTTCAATCCAATCCCGCGCGCCAAGAAGCCTGTCTGTCGGCCAAAGCGTCAGCACTTGCTGGGGGGTGACGACGCCGGTCATCTCAAGATCGGCCTTGATCGCCGGGGACGCGCCGTCGGCGAGCGCGATCGAAGCGGCGCCCGCGACCCGGCCCTCGTAAATCGACACATCGACCTCGGACAAGTCGAGAACGCCGTTCTCAAGATCGGCCCGCCCCGCGATGCGGGAGCGGCCGAAAGGGACCATTTGCGGCAAGGGCAAAAAGTTGGGCGCCGATATGTTCAGCGTTTCGATTTCAAGGTCGAAATCGAAGGCGTCGAGGTCCGAAGGGTCCAAATCAAGGGTGTGTAAAAACTTTACCGGGCCCTTGATGTCGGCGCTGTTCTCCCCGGCTTCGTAATACAATCGTTCGATTTCAAGCGCTTCGGTTTCGGGGTCGTAGGCCGCCGCAAGCCGGCCCTGTTCGACGGGTACGGCGCGTCCGCTCCGCCCCCCCAGAAGCACCCGGCCCGCGCCCGCGGCGACATCCACATTGGCGGCGAGAATTTGTCCTTCATCGGATAAATTGAAGCCGATACGGCCGGACATCGGCGTTTCAAGCGCTTCCATGACGTTAAGGCTCGGGTGAACGCCGGAAAAATCTCGCGGCAAGATACCGTTGAAAACCGCCTCGCCGGCGGAGGTTTTACTTTCATCGGAATATCTGAGCGTAAATGTCAGGTCTGCATTTTCACCGGACGTCATGCCAAATTGCGTTTTGACATAGGCGGCGACGCCGTTCTCATCGCGCTCCATGCGCATAACGGCGTTTGGCGCGCTCCAACTCACCTCGTTTGCATCGTCGATAAAGGTAAAGCGGCCCTCGGCCAGCTCGATGCGGCGCAAATACCCCGCCGGCGTTTGATCGTGAAGAGGGTTCAGGAACTGCCCGAACGTCTCCGGCGCGCCCTGGTTTTCAGGTTCGCGCGGCACGCCTCCAAATCCCAAACGCACAACACCGTCAGCGCCGCGCACAAGCACCGCCTCAGCTTCGTCCAACTCCACAGCAGCCGGCGCAATCATGCCTCGCGCCAAAGCGGCGCCGCTGAACCAAAGGCGAATCTCCGGCGCCGCGGCGGCCAGGTCGCCATTTGCATCAAAAAGGGACGCATTTTTGGCGACCAGAGCGATGGACGTATCCGCCTCGTCCCATCTTAAGACAAGATCGCCGAGTTGAACGCGATAGCCGTCAAGCGTCGCCTTGGCGAGCGCCTTTTCAAAATTCGGTTTCAGGACATTCAGGGAGACAGGGCCGGACAATACGGCCCAAAGCACAAGGATAATCGCAATCGATACGCCAGCCATAACGGCTGCGAGCGCTTCCGCGAAGATCATGCACGCCTTTGCGGTTCTTTTCATGAACTCTACAGCCGCCCGCCGTAACTTTCTTAACCGAACTTCAAACGAACGCCGCCCAGCGCCAGTTCCCGCTTATACGCGTATTTGTTGCACCCGCGAGAGATAATTAGCTTCTCAGGTCGACCCTCTCGACGCAAGACACGCTTTTACGGAAAAAGCCGATGCCGAACCGGCAAAACAACCCTATATCCGTAGTCTTCTTAATTTTTCGACACGAGGGAGCAATATCATGGGCGCACAACTGTCTATCGGCGACACCGCACCGGCGTTCAAAATGCCGACCGATGGCGGCGGTGAGATTTCTTTAAAAGACTTAAAAGGTCAAAAGGTGGTGCTGTACTTCTACCCCAAGGACGACACCCCCGGATGCACCAAAGAGGCGATCGGCTTCACAGAGCGGGCTAAAGACTTCGACAAATCCGGGGCCGTTATTGTCGGCGTTTCCAAAGACAGCGTCGCAAAGCATGATAAATTCAAGACCAAACATGACCTCAATGTCGTGCTCGCCTCAGATGAGGACAGCGACGTCTGCGAGCGCTACGGCGTTTGGGGGGAAAAGAAAATGTACGGCAAAACCTACATGGGCATTGAACGCGCGACGTTCCTGATCGACGAAAAAGGTAAGATCGCTGAAATCTGGCGTAAGGTGAAAGTGCCGGGCCATGTGGATGCTGTCTATGACGCGGTGACCGGCGCTTGAGCGGTAAGAGCATATTCGACGCTGCGGCCGCTGTGCTGGCGACCGCAGACGCAGAGGACAAAGCGGCGGCGTCTGTCACCGCCGCAGCGCGTTTCGCCGCCGCGGAGCTCGATATGTCGCCGGGCGCTGCGCCCCCTGATCGACCATCGCGGCCGAACCGGCCGGAGCTGAAAAGCCCTACGGACATGCCGCGCCGCAAAGCCGGCGGCGTCAAAGGGCGCGCCGCCCTTCTCCACGCCGTCGCCCATATCGAGCTAAACGCCATCGATCTGGCCTGGGACATGGTGGCCAGGTTCGGCGGGGACCCCATGTTTCGCTCGGATACGGGACGACGCGCTTTTGTCAGCGATTGGGTGCGGATCGGCGCTGAAGAAGCAACGCACTTCCGAATGGTGTCGGAGCGTCTGGCGACCCTTGGCGCGCGTTATGGCGATTTTCCCGCCCATGACGGGCTTTGGGATGCGGCGGAAAAAACCAAAGGCGACATTCTGGGGCGTCTCGCCATCGCGCCGATGGTCCTGGAGGCCCGCGGTCTTGACGTCACGCCGGCCATGGCGAAAAAATTACGCGACGCAGGCGATGAAGACAGCGCAGCTGTTTTAGACATTATTTACCAAGACGAAATCGGTCACGTGGGCGCCGGCGCCAAGTGGTTCTCGCATCTATGCTCAAAGGAGGGAAAAGACGAAAAATCGTCTTTTCACGCCCTTGTCGGTCAGTATTTTCCAGGCGGATTGAAACTGCCCTTTAATGAAGAAGCACGAAACAAGGCCGGTCTTTTACCTGATCTTTACAGGCCATTGGCACGTTGATCGCAAGGGTGCGCGGCAAGCGAACGCATGTTAAAAAAGTGCAAAGAATCTGGATTAACGAGAGGTTACGGTGTTGCAAATGCATGACGGATTTAGTGCAATGCGTTCGGGGTCGGTTACGGCGGCGCGGGCGCATTGCGTTGAGACGCCGTCATTTGCGTATTAGGGGCGCTTGTCCATGACCACAGGCTCTGTGGCGAAGTTTAGACGTTTTCTCGGGCGCAGTTTTCGCGAACGCCAGATCTACCATCGCGCCGATGGCGTCGTGCATTTCATCTCAATGTCATCGCGTACGCAAATCGCCCTTGCTGTGGTGACGGCCGGCTTTTTGCTCTGGGTCGCCTTCGCCACCGTAAACGTTGTTTTCAAAGAACAAATCATCATCGACAAGGAGCATAAATATCGCATCATGGAGACCATGATGCGGATGCGCATCGACGAATCCCAAAGCGCGTATGATCAGGTCGCCGCCCTGAACATGCTCCAGAAAGAGCAATTCGATGAGGCGATGCGGGAGCTGAACGGCCGCCATAGCGCCCTTGAGGTGGTCATGGAGCAGAAGGCCAAGCTGGACGCACGCATTGAGACGGTGGCCGATCAGCTTTCAAATACGGCCCGCTTTAAGACAATCAAGAACGGCAATCGCCTGATGATTTCCCCCGTGGGGGAAGAAGTCACGCCGCGACAATCGCGTACGCCGCGCCTGCGCCAATCCTCATCGATGCAGCCGGGAATACGCTTCGCCGGCCTCGGCTTCGCATCCGGCGGCGCTAAAGCCGACCCGACCGCTTACTTCCGTCAAAAAACCTCGGACATGCGGCACAAGCAGATGCAGCTTCTAAGCCGGCTGGAAGAAGACACACAGAGGAAAATCGCCCACCTCAAAGCGGTGTTGGAAGCCACGGGCGTCGGCTCGTCGGCTGTTCTCGCGCATTCGAAAATTGACGCAGATCACTACGCCCAGGGCGGTCCCTTGATCGAGGTCGCGGACGCTGAGCGATTGGTTCTCGGAGGGGATTTTGAGACGCCTCCGGCCAGCGACCATGAAATATTTTTCCGCCAATCCTATCGTATCGCCGCCAATCTCGACGAGCTGACCGAGGTGGAGGACGCCGTGTCGTCCATTCCTCTCGCCATGCCATTGGCGGTGTATCGCCGTGTTTCAAGCCCCTTCGGACCGCGGACCGACCCCTTTAACGGTCGGCGCTCGATGCACAGTGGTATAGATATTGCTGCAAACTGGAACACAGAAGTGCGCGCCACGGCACCCGGTGTCGTCACATTCGCCGGCTCTAAACCGGGCTACGGAAAGATGGTTGAGTTGGATCATGGCAACGGGTTTCGCACCCGCTATGCCCATCTCAACCGGGTGAAAGCAAAAAAAGGGGCAGTCGTCAAACTTCATGATACGGTCGGGCTCGTCGGGTCGACGGGACGCAGCACCGGGCCGCATCTGCACTACGAAGTTTGGTTCAACGGCAAAGTACGTAATCCGTCCAGGTTCTTTGAGGCAGGTAGGTATGTTTTCGAAAGCTAAATCCAAAGACAAAGACGCCGCGAAAGAGGCGAAATCAAAATTCGCAGACGAGCCAGCGCCGGTTCCCGCCGCGTCTCAGCAAAAACGACAGGCCGCGCCGCGTTCCGGCGTACCGTCGATCATCAGCGCCGACGTTGTACTGAAAGGTGCAATGGAGGCGTCCGGCGAAGTTCAGCTTGACGGTCGCTTGGAAGGCGACATCACGGCGGCTGCTCTTATCATCGGCGAACAAGCGTCGGTTACAGGCGACGTCGTGTGCGAGAACGTTACTGTGCGCGGCCGCGTTGAAGGCGGCATTCGCGCCCGTTCGGTAACCTTGGCTTCCACGGCGCAGATCGACGGCGACATCCTTCACAGCGCGCTTTCGGTTGAAACCGGCGCCCACTTTGAAGGCAATTGCCGTCATTCTGACGACCCTTTGTCAGACGCCGCCGCCCAGGAGTTCCGGTCTAAAAAGACTTTCGCCGCACCGCAAGCGGCGCCACAGGCGGCGCAAAAGCAGGCTTTCGCGTCCCGCGATGGCGACGCCCAGGACAGCGATCGCGCAAGCGGCGGGCACAAACCCTTTCAGCCGCAATCCTCGCCGCGTTCTCCGCTGCGCTAACCCGGAGCGCCTTAGCCGTACAATTTCAAAGGCCGTCCCATAAGGACGGCCTTTTTTATTCAGTCAAAAAGCTCCACCTTCGGAGGAAGATTGGACATGTTCTACATTGTAGGAAGCAGACCGCCTGACTGTGATTTATCATCCGTATGAAGCCTGTTCAGCGGTTTTCCTCCTCCGCGAGAGCGGGGGAGGTGGGCCGCGCGGGTCGGAGGGGGCTCTGCGATTTTCCAGGCTGGAAAGGCGGTTTTGAGTGCGCGGCGTCTGTGTGGCCCCCTCCGTCCGCTGTCGCGGACACCTCCCCCGTGAAACGGGGGAGGAGACCTCAGAAATCTCGTTTTAAGGTAAGACCGCTTCTGGTGGTCCCAGGCGAAGCGTTTCAAACCTCCCCCTCTGGGGGAGGTCAATGACTTCTTTTCGCATCCGGTTGAAGGCGAAGCGGATCGCCGGCTCGCTGTCCGCAGGTCTGCTCAAACAAGGGCTTTTGGAGCCGTTTGAAACGGCTTGGCTGGCTCACATCAGACGCAAACGGCTATTAGGCGTACTTACAATTAGACCATTTTCCCGATCCTCCTGGACGCCAATTTGTCCGAAATCTTGAGCCTGGCTTTCGCCGGGCCAAGTTTCGTTGGCGAGCTGGGCGATCGAGGATCTTTCTCCGTTCGTCCCGATCGTAGGCGTCCGGAATGACGGAATAACATCAATTGTCCAAAGGCCTTAGCTCACCTCCGCCGCGGCGCGCACGGCGGGCGCCAGCCAGGCCGTGAGGCCAGCCCCATGCTTTTCTATAGTCTTGCGGAAACGGGCATCGCCCTCCCACATGTCGGCAAGATTGACGTGCATCTCAGGCGTTAAATCGTAAAACCAGCGGCATACATGGAGACGATGGCGCTCGACGATGGCCAGAGCGGCGGCGCTGTCTACGGACTTTCCCGCCGCCATGGCTTCAGCGGCGTCACCCCAAATAGCGTCAAGTTCAGCTTTAATCGCCCGCCAGTCCGCCTCGGTATAACGCTTCGTCCGGGCTTGGCTCTCGGCGTATTGCGGCGCATCGCCCCATCGCGCCTCAACCTCCTCGCCATAAACCTCAGGGTCAAAACCATCGAAAACCGCCTTGAAGTCGACGCCGCATCCGCCTTTCTCCAAATCGCTCAGCGTCGCATCGACAGCGGCGATCATTTTGTGCGTCTCCGTCAAGCGCTCCACAAGCAACGCTCTTTGGCGGCGCAAACTCTCAGCATAATCAAATTGCGGATCATCGAGAGCACGACGTATCTCTTCTAATGAAAGACCTAGAGAGCGGCCGATGAGGATTTGCTGCAACCGCAACAGATCGTCATCGGCATAAAGCCGATAACCTGCAGCGGTCCTGTCGGTTGGTTTTAAGAGTCCAAGTTCATCGTAATAATGCAGCGTCCGGACCGAAACGCCGGTGATCAGAGCGACGTCCTTTACCCTGTATGCTTTTGTATGCGCCATAGCGGCCTCCGTTTTCAATGACTATGGCCGGGGTCATAGGGCCTTACGGGGCTGTAGGGTCAATGGCTAAAACACAAAATGGAACAGCAAAGAAAAGCGCATGGTTCTCATTATGCCGGTTAGACGCGGGTTGTCGATTTTCCTGGCGGCGCCGAGCGCATATGGGGCGCATCAATCCCGTTTAGCGCCGACACGGGCTGCGAGCGCCGCCCCCATGAACTTGTCCAGATCGCCGTCCAAAACCGCATCCGGATTGCCGCTTTCCACGCTCGTGCGCAAATCCTTGACCATCTGATAAGGCTGCAAGACGTAAGATCGGATCTGATGTCCCCAGCCGATTTCCGTCTTATCGCCTCGGGCGGCCTGGGCCTCCTCCTCCCGCTTTTGCAACTCTAGTTCATAAAGCCGCGCACGCAGCATGTTCCAGGCCGTAGCCCGGTTTTTATGTTGCGATCGCTCGCTTTGGCATTGGACCACAATGTTTGTGGGAATGTGGGTGATCCTGACGGCGCTGTCGGTCGTGTTGACATGCTGTCCCCCGGCGCCGGAAGCGCGGTAGGTGTCGATGCGCACGTCTTTTTCCTCCACCTCGATGTCGATCCTGTCATCGATCACGGGAAAGACGCCGACGGAGGAAAAACTCGTATGCCGGCGGGCGTTGGAATCGAACGGGGAAATCCGTACAAGGCGGTGCACCCCGGATTCTGTCTTCAACCATCCGTAGGCGTTGTGGCCCTTGACTTGAATGGTGGCGGACTTCACCCCTGCCTCTTCGCCGGCCTGCTCCTCGATCACCTGGACCTTGTAGCCATGGTCGCCGGCCCAGCGCGTGTACATGCGCAACAGCATGTTCGCCCAATCCTGGCTCTCCGTACCGCCGGCGCCGGCATGGATCTCGACAAAGGCGTCATTGGCGTCAGCCTCCCCCGACAACAGCGCCTCAAGCTCCGCCCGGGCCGCTTTGTCGCGCAAGGCCGTTAAGGTCGTTTGGGCCTCGGCGATAAGATCGTCGTCCCCTTCCTCCTCGGCCATTTCGGCGATTTCGATTGTGTCTTCAAGTTCGCTTTCGAACTGGGTGACGGCGGCGATCGCTTCGTCCAGGCGCGTGCGCTCCTGCATCAGCTTTTGCGCCTCTTCCGGATTGTTCCACAGGCCGGGATCTTCAGCCCTTTCGTTAAGGTCTTTCAGACGGTCTTGGGCTGTATCCCAGTCAAAGACGCCTCCTCAGCAGCTCCGCAGACTGCTTAATTTCATCGGCCAAGGCCTGAATTTCCGCGCGCATGCGCTTTTGCTCCATCCGTCAAAATGAGCGCGGACGTTACCGCGTCTCGCCACGGCCTTGCAACAGGAATTTGCAAGACATGTTTTTAGTTAAGAAAAAGTGCGATGAGGTGTGCACAAAAGCGCAGACTTGGCGCCGCGCCCTCCCTGCCAGAAGACAGGGAACGCAAGCGCCTTATTCGCCACCACCAAAGGCTGATTAATAAAGGCCGCCGAGGCTGTCTTCCACACGCTCATTGGTTTGAGACGCCGGCCCCTGGCCGCCATCGCTTGTCTCCAGAAGGTCTTCTGTTTTGAAGGCTTCCAGAATAACAGCTCCATCGCTGGGCCGCGCCGGACGGCCGGTTTGGGCGTTCACCCGCACAAGCTTGATGCCGCTGGGGATCCGGAACGGTACGCCAGGCTTGGCGCCGATGGCGGCCTGCATGAAATCCCGAAAGATCGGCGCGGCGACGGTCCCGCCGCTTTCCCGCGCCCCTAAAGAACGCGGCGTATCGAAGCCCACATAGACGCCGACGGCCAGGTCCGGCGAAAAGCCGACAAACCAGGCGTCCACCGCATCGTTTGTCGTACCTGTCTTGCCCGCAAGGGGGCGGCCGACAGCTTTGATGGACCGCCCCGTTCCACGCTGAACCACGCCTTCCAACATGGATGTAACTTGATAGGCCGTACGGGAATCGACGACCTGGTCCCGATTATCGGGCAACATCGGCTCGCTCTGCTCCCGCCATTCCACAGCTTTACAGGTGGAGCAGGGGCGCAGATCTTTTTTGAAAACTGTTTTGCCGGTGCGGTCCTGGACCCGGTCGACAAGCACCGGCTCAACATATTTGCCGCCGTTCACAAGCATCGCATAGGCGCTGGTCAATCGCATCAAGGTCGTCTCACCGGCGCCCAACGCCATAGACAAAACCGGCGGCATGTCTTCAACAATATTGAAGCGGTCCGCATAGTCCGCGATCGGCCGCATGCCGATGTCCTGGGCGAGGCGCACCGTCATCACATTCCGTGATTTCTCAATGCCGAGGCGCAGCGTACTTTCGCCGTAAAAACGATCCGTATAGTTCTCCGGCTTGTACCACCCCTCTGTAAGCCCTCCCATCTGGGCGACGAAGGGCGCATCAAGGATAAGGCTTGAGGGCGTATACCCCCGATCAAGAGCCGCAGCATAGACAAAGGGCTTGAACGCCGAGCCAGGCTGCCGGAACGCCTGGGTGGCGCGATTAAACTGGCTGTGCTGGAAGGAAAACCCGCCGATCATGGCGAGCACCCGGCCCGTATGGGGGTCGATGGCGACGATCCCGCCGTTGACTTCGGGGATCTGGCGCAAGGCGAACTGACGCGGACCGGGATCAGCGGCCGCCAGCTCAGGCGCAACGTCTTCAACTTCGTTTGCGCTGTCCTGCGCATCGCCCGCCGTCTCAGCCTCAGCCGCGTCCGCGGCGGCGATCCGCGCCAACATGGCGGGCGTCAACTCTTCAACATAAACAACATCGCCTACGGATAAAATTTCGGTCATGGCGCCGACTTCCTCGCCAACGTTGCCATTCTCCAGCGCCGGGCGCGCCCAGGACACCTGACTGAACGGGATCGCGCCCGTCGTTCCATCGCGAAGGCCGATGCGCGCCGTCGTGCTCGACGTATCGAGAACCACCGCCATGCGCCAGGGATCAATATCGAGGATCGCCTTTACATCGTTCAAGCGCTCCAGCCATCCCTCGCCGGTCTCAATGGTCGCAACGGGACCGCGCCAACCGTGGCGGAGATCATATGCGATAAGGCCATCCCGCAAAGCGCGGCGCGCCTCCTTCTGCAACGCAGTGTCCACTGTTGTTCGAATAGAAAGACCGCCGTCATAGAGGACGTCAGGGCCGTACATGTCGTCCACCTGGCGGCGGACCTCTTCGGCGAAATACTCCGCCGCGACGAATTGCGCGCCCCGCGGCCGCACCGTCGCCACAAGCTCCTGGGCCTGCGCCGCGGAGGCTTCAGCTTCCGTGATGTACGCATTCACCGCCATACGACCGATAACCCAGTTCCGACGAGCCGTGGCGACGTCTTTTTTGCGCACAGGGTGATAGTAGCTCGGCGCCTTTGGCAACGCCGCCAGATATGCGGCCTCGGCCACGGTCACATCCTCAAGGGCTTTGTCGAAATAATTGAGCGCCGCCGCCGCCACGCCGTAGGACCCGGCGCCGAGATAAATCTCGTTGAGGTAAAGCTCTAAGATCTCGTCCTTGGTGAACGCCCGTTCAATGCGCAGGGCGAGGAGCATCTCCCGCACCTTGCGCTCAAGCCGTTGTTCACTGGAAAGGAGGAAGTTCTTGGCCACCTGCTGCGTGATCGTCGAGGCGCCTTCGAGCCTTCGTCCGGCGAGTTTGTTGCCGACGTTTGCAATGGCCGCCCGCACAATGCCGCGGCCATCAAGGCCGCCGTGGGTGTAGAAATTCTTGTCCTCCGCGGAGATAAAAGCCTCTTTCACAACATCCGGGATCGCCTCGACCGGGACGAACAATCGCCGCTCCCGCGCGAACTCCGCAATGAGGGAGCCGTCGCCGGCATGCATACGGGTGGTGATTGGCGGCTCATACTCGGCGAGCACTTTGTAGTCCGGCAAATCGGCGCTGAGACGGCTGACGTAAACGGCAACGCCGATCGCAACGGCGACGCCGAAGACCGACGCTGCGCCAAACCCGAAAGCGAGGAATTTCAAAACACCGCCGACCCCCGAACCGCCGGTTTCAGTCGCGTCATATGTCGCCCGCCCCTCGCCGTCCGCAACGATGGCGCCGCCTTCGCCGTCCAGGCGCGCGCGTTTTTCGGCCGCCAAAGGCGCCGCAGCCGACTTCGAAGCTTCGGTCTTCGCCGGCGTCTCATCGGTCATCGCCCTAGAATCCTGGGCATCCGATGGTTTACGCTCGGCCTTAGAGGCCTGGTCCTTGGAGGCGGCGTTCGGCTCTGTTTTCTTTTCGTCGGTCATAATGTCTTACACACGTTGTGCTTCTCATCCCTATGCAAGACCGAAACCGGCCTGCAGCATGCCGGAGCATGTTTCAATCCATAAAACGCGCACGCGCCCCAAGGTTTTGTTTTCAGGCGCATTTTACCACAAAACCGGTTCCCCTCTTGTGTATGCGCTTTAGTGATAGCGTAAAATTATGACATGAGCGAGGCGAGACGTGAGATGTCTGTTTTCCCGCGGCGCAAAGGGGATGGCGTTCGTACGCGCCTAGTTAATCGGCGCAGCGCCGGCGGCGGCCTGACGCACTTGTTCAGACATGCCGCGACCGCTGAAATAGGCGTCGATCGCATCGGCGACGGCGACCATGAGGTTGTTTCGCCAAGCCGGATTGCGCAGCAACTTTTCGTCTTCGGCATTGGACAGAAACGCCATTTCCAAAAGCACAGCCGGCACGTCCGGCGCGAGCAATACCCTGTAGCCGGCGCGCCTGTGCGTGTTGTTGACGACTTTCGTCGCGCCGACAAGCTCGGGGATCAAAACCTCGGCGAAGCGTGCGGATTGGTTTTTTGTCTCCCTGCGCGCAAGGTCGAACAATATGCCCTCGACCTCAGAAGCGCTGTCGTTCGCGTCGTCGATAATGTGATAATTCCCCTCGGCGCGAACTTTTTTTGCATACTCGTCAGACGCTTTTTCGGAAAGCGTGTACACGGAAGAGCCGCGAACGCTCAGGTTTCTATTAGCGTCTGCATGAAGGGATATAAACAGGTCCGCTCCCGCCGCACGGGCGATTTGCGTACGCTCTTCCAAATCCAGAAATTCATCGCTGTCTCGGGTGAGAACGACATCGTATAGACCGCGACGTTCAAGAATGTCCTTCAGTTTCAGCCCAGCGGCCAACGTCAGTGTTTTTTCATAGGTGTTTTTGGGACCGATCGCGCCGGGGTCCCGCCCGCCATGGCCGGAGTCTATGACGATGATTTTTTTGGCCTTAGAGGCTGAAGCGGGCGTCGGCGTCGCTACGACTGTCGGCGGCGTCCAACCGCCATATGTCTCATCAAGGCTGGCGGCGAATAAAACGCCATCGGCCGCCTTCAAATCGATCACAAGGCGGTAATTGGCGTTTTGCCCGCTTGGCGGAATGCCGAACGCCTCCTTGATAATTGCGGGCCGCTTCAAATCGAGCACGATGCGCGACGCTGCTTGTGAGTTGTGCGCATAGCGGAATTTGGAAACGTGGCCGCGCCCCTTTCCTTCGCCAAGCCCCTGTCCGGCCAGCCAGCGACCGCCGGCGACCTCGTAATCGAGGCGCTCTAAATCGATCACAATGCGGCCGTCCCCGCCTGTGAGCGCAAAGGCGCGATACCCCACCTCCTCGCTGAGATCGAGAACGATGCGCGTAACATCGCCATTTTCGCCGAAGCGAACGTCTTTTAAAGTCGCTTGCGATCCGGCAGCCGCACCCGCTCCGCCGATCCAGGCGGCGGCGAGAAGAAGCGGCAGCCCCTTGAGGAGGCCGTCGACAAAACCAAGGCAAAATCGAACGATTTTAAGCATATTCAAACCCACCATGGACCCGTACGGGCCGCCTGACAAACACCGGCGGCGCCCCTGTCGCCTTAGACCCGTAAATCTCCGCCAAAGTCGTTAATATTTTGTTAGGACTTCGGCTTGAGTAAACACTGAGTCGGTTTTGCAAGCGCCGCTTTTCTTTTCGCCCCTTTTGCGGCATGTTCGACTTAGCACGAGGGAATCGCACGTCAGTTAAAAACGACGTTGCAACCTCTCGTTGGCAACGCAATATTAAGGTAAATCAGAGGTAATCGAACTCTCGATTTGAAGATTTTTCCGATCTTTTCGGCGAAGACATATCGAAGGAGTGTCGCTGTTCGAAGAGAGGTTCGGGATAAGCCGCGATAAGCTTCGGCGGCGCGTGTTTTTCAAAGGACGGGGACGCCCTGGACAGCACGAAAAATAGAAGCTGACAACGTCGACAGCGCATGAGGCGCTTGAATGACGAAAACGTTTAACCGGATCGGATCGGCTTAAGGCCGCAAACCGCTCCAAACATCAACACGCTGCAGGATGAGCGGCGTTTCACAACCGTTAGCCCGATGCGCACGACGACAAAGACAGCTCTCAACGGACCGGACCTTTGCGTTCGCCGCGCTGTCCTTTGCTCTGCGCTACGGCCTTTTACAAGCAGTGCGGCGGCGCGCCTTGAAACGGCGCGCGCCCCTGGCAAGAGGCGCGTTCCGCCCTGGACGTCTCCGCCGCGCGCTGGAGTTTCCTTTAATGTCGAAAAAAATGCTGATCGACGCCTCCCACCCGGAAGAGACGCGGGTGGCGGTCGTCCAAAAAAACCAGGTCGAAGATTTTGATTTCGAATCCGCGCATCGCAAACCTTTGCGCGGCAATATATATCTCGCTCGGGTTACGCGCGTAGAACCCTCTCTCCAGGCGGCGTTCGTCGAATATGGCGGAAATCGCCACGGCTTCCTGGCCTTTAGCGAAATTCACCCCGATTATTACCATATTCCCGTCGCAGACCGGGAAGAGCTGAACGCGCTTGATGAAGAGTTGGCTGCAGCCGCAGCTGAAATTGCGGCCGGCGGCGTCGACGACGACGATCTCGACAGCGCCCCGCCAGAGGACGATCAAGACGGGGCCGCCGGCCATGAAGACGATGACGGCGAAGCCGGCCCGGATATTGTCGAGGCCGAGACCGATTTCGAAGTCGAGGACATCTCGGCCGCACAGGTCGAAAGCCCGCAAGAGGAAGACAACCGGACGGACGAGCCGGACGAAGCTGACGTTGGCCAAGCGATTTCGGACCTGGAAACGCCGCACGCGGCGGAGCCTGTTGAAGGCGGCCCGGATGTGTCGGCGCCTTCGGCGGAAGCCTCGACCGCAGACGCGCCGCAGCAAGAACCCTTTGGCGCCGCCGAACAAGACAACATCTCACAACCGGGTGAAGCCTCACAAAGCGCCGATGATGACGACGACGATGGCGGAAGCGATGGCGGAAACGATGGCGGCCCCAAATATATGGCGTCATCCGGTCCATCCTGGCCGAAAACAACATCGGCGCCGATCACCACCGAAGAAGACGCAACCTCAAACACACCCTCCCCGGAGGCGACAGCCGGAGAAACATCGCAGCCCGCCGCTGACGCGGCGTCCGCAAGCGAAGCGATAGAGACGCCGGCGGAAACGCCGCAAGCGGACGAACAGCCGGAAGCTCTAGAGGCGCGCACGGACACGCCCGCAGAAGAAGGTGAAACGGCGCCTGAGCAAGAGGAAAAGCCCAAGGTTTTATCACCCCAAGACCGTTATGACGCCGCCCGACGCAAGCGCGCTCGCCTCTTACGCCGCTACAAGATCCAGGAAGTGATCAAAAGCCGGCAGATCATCCTTGTACAGGTCGTTAAAGAAGAGCGCGGCAACAAGGGCGCTGCGCTCACCACCTACATGTCCATTGCAGGGCGCTACTGCGTCTTGATGCCGAACACAGCCCGCGGCGGCGGCATCTCCCGCAAGATCACCAGCCCCGGCGACCGCAAGCGCCTGCGCAAGGTCGTGAACGAGTTTGAAGTGCCCCAGGGCATGGGCCTTATCGTCCGCACCGCCGGCGCCAAGCGCACAAAGGTGGAGATCAAACGCGACTATGAATACCTCCTGCGTCTGTGGGAGAACATTCGGGAGCTGACGTTAAAGTCCATCGCCCCCGCCCTCATTTACGAAGAGGCGAACCTGATCAAGCGGGCGATCCGCGACCTTTACGACAAGGATGTGGATTCGGTTCTCGTTGAAGGCGAGGACGGCTATCGCGAGGCCAAGGACTTCATGCGCATGCTGATGCCAAGTCACGCAAAGCATGTTCAACCGTATAAGGACCGCAAGCCTCTGTTCCTGCGTCACAATGTCGAGAAACAGCTGGATTCCATGTTCAACCCGAACGTGCAGCTGAAGTCGGGCGGCTATATCGTCATTCACCAGACCGAGGCCTTGGTGGCGATCGATGTGAACTCCGGACGCGCCACCAAAGAGCGCAATATCGAGACGACGGCGCTCAAAACCAACCTTGAAGCCGCCGAAGAAGTCGCCCGGCAATGCCGCCTGCGCGACCTCGCCGGTCTCCTCGTCATCGATTTCATTGACATGGAGGAGCAACGCAACAACCGCGCGGTGGAAAAACGTCTGAAAGAGGCGCTGAAGCATGACCGCGCCCGTTTGCAGATCGGCCGGATTTCGCCGTTCGGTCTTTTGGAGATGTCGCGCCAGCGTCGCCGGTCGAACATCGCCGACGGCACGACGCAGGTCTGTCCCACCTGCAACGGCGCCGGCGTGATCCGGTCCGTGGAAACAGCAGGCCTCAGGGTCCTGCGCGCCATAGAAGAAGAGGGATTGCGCGAGCGCTGCGCCATCGTCACGGCGAAAGTCGGCCAGGACGTCGCAATGTACATTCTCAACTGCAAGCGCGAGCGCTTGAAAGATATCGAGACCCTGTGCGGCGTCAGCATCGAAATACTGGTCGCGCCGGAACACATCGCAGACAAGTTCGAGATCGAATATCGCGGAACGCCGCGGCCGCAGCCCCAGGACACCGCGGATCAGGTTGTGCGCATCGACCAGCCCGAGGTTGAAGCGGACGATGATGCAGAAGCTGCAGGTGGCGCTGAGGACGGCGCACCCCAGGACGAAGAGCGCGCCGAAGGCGCAGAGCGCAAGCGTCGGCGCCGCAGACGCCGCCGTAAAAGCGCCGATGACGCCGCGGCGGTCGCTGGAGAAGGCGACGCGGCCGAAGAGGCGGAGGCGGCCGGATCCGCAGATGCAGATTCTGAAACCACGCCTGACGGAGAAGAAGACGGTGCGGAACGCAAACGCCGCCGCCGGGGCCGTCGCGGCGGCCGCCGCAACCGTCGCCGCTCGTCCGAGGACGCAACCGCCACGGCGGAAGCCGCGTCGGATAAAAACGCCGAAGGCGAGGCCGAGACTAACGCCGACGCCAACAACCACACACCCGAAGATGATGTCGCCGGCCCAATCGTCGCGGCGGTCGAAGGGGCGCTGTCCGAAACAGCGCATGAGGCGGAACCGTCTGTTGAGGGTGGGGGTGAAAACGCTCCGGCGGACGATACGCCCGCCTCTTCTGCGGCAGCCGTAGATCCAGAACCCATTGCAACGCAAGTCGAGCCTGAAGACGCCCCGGCGTTCGACGAGCCGGTCTTCGCCCCGGAAGAAACAGCCGCCGCCGACGATGGCGACCATGGGGCGGCGTCCAAGGAGAAAACACCGCTTCCCGAAGATACGCCGAAAAGCGAAAACCCGCGGCGCGGCTGGTGGCAAAGAGCGATACGCGGCGAGCTGTAGAACTGTTTACGTCGAACGCGGCCCCCTGAGGCGTTCCAGACCCGGTGCGTGCGACTGGCCTTCCGGAAACGCGCAAAACCAATGACTTAAAGCGTCGCCTCGCATCCGATTGAAGCGAGGACGCTTTAAGCGGTCGCACACAGCTCCAAGTTCTTGTTTGACCGGACCCGTGGACGGCGAACCGGCGATCCGCCCGCTTATAAGGCGCGCCCCGGGTTTTGCGCCGCGCGCGTCGCCTCCCCGCCCAGAGAGAGGAAAAACGCTATTGCCCGTCGATCGGCGGCCAGTTTTCCTCGCGCAGCTGTTCAGCCCAATCCTGGTCCAGCCAGTACGGCTCGTCGAGAAACCATGTCCGCATGGGATCGGGCACGTCTTCGACGCTGAAACGTTTCTGGCTTTCGACGTCCGCCGCAAAAGCGGCCAGATGTGCGATATCGGACCCGTCAAGCTCGATCTGATAGCCGAACTCGATCGCCTGCAGCTCCGTCATGGCGTAGGCGCCGCGCCACATACGGGCGGCGAAGTCAGCAACATCAACCCTATTAGAGCCCTCCGATGCGTCGAGGGGCGGCGCAGCTTTTCCACCAACGCCATTTACGGCGTGGCAAACAACGCACCCTTTAGCGGCGAACAACCGCGCCCCTTCCGCAGGATCAATCATGGGCGTCGATACGGACAGACGACTTTGCGGCTTTGCATTCACAAGGCTCGGCGAAACAACGGCTGCGGCGCCAACTGCAACAAAGCCGAAGATGCAGACTCTGAAAACTGCTGATTGCAAAAAATGAGTATTCGACACGCCCATTGCAGCGATTTCCCCTTAAAGCGCTCTTCTTGAAAACGATCAGAAGTTTTATGGGCACAGTTACCGGAGTCCCCGCTCAGGCTCATGATCTATATCAATTTTCCACCGAAGGCCGCGCCGATTGCGCCGGGGCCCGCGACCTGCTCTAAACGTGTCCTAGCCTGTTGATTCTGCGAGCCTTGTCTGTTCTTCCCTATGAGCAAACCGCCTCTTTCCGTTGTGATTCCCGCCTTTAACGAAGGCGGAAACATAGGCCGTTTGGTGCGGGAGACTGTGGACAAGCTCGGAAACGCCGTCGCACTCGACATCATTGTGATTGACGATGAAAGCGACGATGACACGGCGCAAGAACTTGCAGCTCTTAAGGACGTTGGGGAGCTGCGGGTGATACGCCACCCGAAGCGCTCAGGAAAGAGCGCGGCGCTGCGCACAGGCGCTCTTGCCGCACGGGCGGATTGGATAGCCACAATGGACGGCGACGCCCAGAACGACCCCGCCGACATATTAAACATGGTGCGGGAGATCGACCTGACACGCGTCGGCGCTGTCGGTCTTGTGGCTGGTATTCGCCGTAAACGGAACGATGGAGAAAGCCGCAAGATGGCTTCGCGCTTCGCCAACGGGCTACGCCAGCGTCTTTTGCGCGACGACTGCCCCGACACGGGCTGCGGTTTGAAACTGTTGCCCCGGGATGTCTTTTTGGCGATGCCTTTTTTCGACGCCTTGCATCGTTATATCCCGGCTTTCGCACGACATTTGGGGTTTGAGGTCCGCTATGTCTCCGTGGATGACCGTCCGCGCGAATCCGGGGTCTCAAAGTACTCGAATTTCGGCCGCGCCGTGGCGGGCCTGTTCGACCTAGCAGGGGTCGTTTGGCTGATGCGCCGCGGCTCCGTTCCGTCTAAAGACTTATTGTTTCGACACGATGATGAGGCGTAAAGACGATGGGTAAAGTGTGGGCGCGCATCTTTCAGGGCGACAACTTCGCCGGTATGCCGCAAAAAGCATGGGCCGTCTTGATGCTCATCGCTCTTGCTGTGACGGTCCCTGGGGTCGCCTCGATTCCGACCATGGACCGAGACGAAGCCCGCTATTCGCAAGCCGCCCGGCAAATGATCGAAACCGGCGATTATGTCGACATCAAATTCCAGGAGCAGGATCGGCATGTGAAGCCTATCGGCATCTATTGGATGCAGGTGGCGGCGGTCACGCCATTCGGCGGCGCCGACGCCCCGCAATGGGCCCATCGTCTGCCCTCCGTCATCGGCGCCCTGGCCGCGGTCGCCGCCACCGCCTGGCTCGCGGCGCGGATCGCCGGCCCCCAGGCGGGCTTCTCCGCGGCTTTGCTCCTCGCCCTTACGCTCGGCCTTGCGGTGGAGGCGCGGACGATGAAAACCGACGCCGTCTTGCTCGCTTCAGGCGCATTCGCACAAGCCGCCCTCTTTGTCATTCTCCGCAGGGGAACGGACGCGACAAAATTCTGGGGCGCGCCTGCGGTCTTTTGGGCGGCGTCCGGCTTCGCCCTGATGGTGAAAGGACCGATCATCGCTATGGTTTCGGCGACCACCGCCCTCGGCTACGGCCTGTGGGCCAGGGATTGGTCATGGGTGAAGCGCCTTAAAATTCTTCCGGGCATAGGCGTTCTTATCGCCATCGCCGCACCATGGTTGATCGCCATTACGGTGAAGACCGGCGGCGGTTTTTTAGAAGAATCCATCGGCCATGCGCTGATGGGCAAAGTGGCCCAGGGCGACGACAGCCATGGCGCGCCGCCGGGCTATCACACGGTTTTATTTCTGGCGACCTTCTGGCCCGGGGCGGCGCTGGCGGCGCTGATGGCGGCCTACGCCTGGGTGAAGCGGGCGGACGCGGACGTTAAGTTTCTCATCGCTTGGGTCGTTCCCACCTGGATTATTTTTGAGGCCGTGGCGACCAAATTACCCCATTACATTCTGCCGACGTTCCCCGCCTTCGCCCTCCTCGCCGCCTTTGCGATCCGCGACGGAGCGCATATGCTCCAGAATACCCGCGTACGCCGGGCCCATTGGATCATGATGGCGCTGGCCGGCGTCGTTTCTCTCGCCATCGCCTTTTTGCCTTTGATCGCGGAACGGGAGTTGGGCCAGCCCCATTCGGCGGCGTCTTTCGCCGCAGCGCTCGTCGGAGTCGCATTGACTGCAGCCATGCTGTTCCTCGCCGCAAAACCCTCCGCCCCCCGCCTTCTGCCTTTGGCGGCCGCAACATTCGCGTTTTACATCGCAGCTTTTCAGATCGCGATCCCCGGCATCGACCGGCTTTGGGTGACCGACCGTATGGCGCAGGAGGTTGCTGCATTAAACGGTTGCGAAGAAATCTCCGTCGCCACCGCCGGCACGCGGGAACCCAGCAACGTATTCCTGTTCGGAACGAAGACCGTTCTCGGCGACGGCGCGATTGCAGCAGAGCACCTTCTCGCGAACCCCGACTGCGGCCTCGCCCTGGTGGACGGGCGGGATAAGGATGCGTTTTTAGCGACTCTTGAAGCCGCCGACGCGGAACATCGTAGTCTTGGAAACGTTCAAGGTACGAACTACGTCAAGGGCCGGGATCTTGATATGGAGCTTTTGGTTTTGGACGGCGCGCGGCTGACGCGGTAGGGTTTCCAGTGATTGCGGAGCGCGTTCCCTCCTCCGCATGCGGGGGAAGGAAAAGCCGCAAGCATTTATGAGGAAACCGCCGCTTTTTCCTTCGGCGGTTCAAACACTTCGGGCTTTTCACTGTCAGGCAAAGCCTCCACGTACACGGACTGACTTGGGAACGCAAAGCCGGCGCCCGCCCTCTCCACGATCTCCTTGATCTTATAGGCGAGGCGTTCTTTTATCTCCAACCATTCCCCCCAGACCGTCGTGCGGGTGAAACAATACAGCATAACATCGATGGAACTGTCGTTGAACTTGTCGATGCGGACGAATGTCGACACCTCGGACGGATTGGCGAACTCCTCACTTTCATGGACATAGGCTTCGATCCCGTCACGGATTTGACGAAGCTGCTCCACCGTTGCGCGGTATTCAATTCCAATCATCCAATAGATGCGCCGGTGCGTCATGCGCGTGAAATTGGTGACGACGTCATCGGATAATTTCGAATTGGGCACATAGACCGGCGCCTTGTCGAACCGGCGGATGGTGGTGGAGCGAAAGCCGACCTGCTCCACGGTCCCCTCGACAACGCCCTCCGCCTTCACCCAATCGCCGCGGCGGAACCGTCGTTCAGCGATGATGAGGGCCCCTGCGATCAGGTTCTTGAACAAATCCTGGGCGCCGAGGGCGACGGCGACGCTCAGCAGGCTGAGGCTCGCCAGGAACGGTAGAACGGGCACGCCCCAGATCTGGAGAATGCCGGCGCCGCCGACAAACACGAATATGGCCTTCACAATCCGCGCAAGCCAATCAACCATTGTCTCGCCGAACGTTCTTTCCAACCGCGTCAGCAGGTGCGCCGCCGGCGTCGTCAGGCGATAGAGCGACCAGAATATGAGAAACGTAATGAGAGACTGTACGCTGTTGCGCACGAACTGGGCGTCCGCCTGCCCGAGATAGGACGCGGCCAAATAGACCCCAAGAGCAATGGGCGCCAGCTTGAGCGGTGAATAGAGGGCTTTAACGATAAGATCGTCGATTTCAGTTTCGGTCTTTGTGGCGAGCCGGGTCAGCCCGCTTATGAGAAACCGCGCGAAAGGTCCGCGGGCAAGGAAGAAGAATGCGAAAATCCCAAGCGCCGTTAGAGCGCGCCCGATGGGTTGCCCTAAAAACCCGGTCGTCCACACTTCGACCACTTCGACCCAAAACGACTGAACAATCTCCATACTGCGCCTCTGATCCCTTACGAAACGAGCATCAGATAGCCATGTTCGCCGCCTTAATCAAAGGCGCGCTGAACACCTGGATTTGAAAGCAAACGCTGAAATCGACTGGGTCCGTTCGCAGCTCAAGCGATTGACAGGAAAAGTTTGCAATCCCTTCAAAGTCCATGGTTGCGCAACTTGCCGTCTCCAAAACCGGCGACCCCCTTATTGCAAACGCCCTAGCTCTGCGGAATAGCGTAGGAGCCCGTCGCGTGGGCGACAGGCATATCGTCGCCGTCGGAGTAAATCGTCACTTCGCTAACGGCCAGACGTTTGCCCAGTTTCAACAACTTGCAGTCGCTGATGAGATCGGCGGGCGCGGGCTTGCGCAAAAAGTTGATGTTCATGTTCGCCGTCACCGCCATCGCCGTCAGCCCCAGCGCCCCGAACACCACCGCATACATCGACACATCGGCCAGGGTGAACATGGCCGGACCGGACATTGTGCCCCCTGGCCTTAAATGCATATCAGAATAGCCCATACGCACGCGCGCATGTTTCGCGCTCAAGTCCTCAACGACAATGGCCTGATCGAAATCGGCGATCTGCGGAAACAGCTCCCGAAACAGCTTGTTCGCTTCGTCTGCGGTAACCTTCGGCGTGGTCATGTATCTCGCCTCCTCGCAGGATTTATGCGCCGTACCCGGCAAGCCGGGCTCTGGCCGCCTCGTATTCGTCCGCCATGCGGGCGACGATATCCCCAACAGGCGTTACATCATGAATTTGACCAAGCCCCTGACCGGCGCCCCAAATGTCTTTCCAGGCCTTGGCGTCCGTGTTGCCGCCGGAACCGAAATTCATCGTTGACTTATCCGCCTCCGGCAAGTTGTCCGGGTCAAGCCCAGCCCTGGCGATGGAAGGTTTCAGATAATTCCCGTGCACGCCGGTAAACAGTGAGGAATAAACAATGTCGTTCGCCGCATGGTCGACAAGCATCTGCTTGTAAGCCTGGTCGGCGTTGGCTTCGGCCGACGCGATGAAGCGCGTTCCAACATAGGCGAGGTCCGCCCCCATGGCGACGGCGCTTGCAGCGGACCAACCATCGGCGATAGCGCCGGACAGAATAATCGCGCCGTCATACCATTGCTTCACCTCCCGCACGAGGGCGAAAGGGCTTAGCATCCCGGCGTGGCCGCCGGCGCCGGCGGCCACCAGGATGAGGCCGTCCACGCCCTGATCCGCCGCCTTGCGCGCATGGCGCACATTAATGACATCATGGAAAACAAGACCGCCATAGGAGTGGGCCGCCTCAACAATTTCCGCCGGAGGCCGAAGGCTTGTGATGATGATCGGAACCTCATGCTTCACGCACAGCTCCATATCCGCCATCAGCCGGTCGTTGGAGCCGTGGACGATCTGATTGACCGCATAGGGCGCCGCCGGCGTCCCCGTCGCCTCTTCATGGGCCGCAAGCTCGTCCTTAATGCGTGTCAGCCATTCGTCCAGCACAGGCTGCGGCCTGGCGTTCAACGCCGGGAAAGATCCGACAATGCCGGCCTTGCATTGTTCGATCACAAGATCCGGTCCCGAAACGATGAACATCGGCGAGCCAATCACAGGAATTTTAAGGCGACCTTGCATGGCGGCGGGTATGGGCATAACTGCGATCTCCAACGTTGTTTAAGTTCAGGGTTGCGGGCGAGATCGGCCGCGTCAACGGTTATACGCATATCGCGCCCTGAGTCGGCCTACAAAAAGACGCAGTCCTTAATGCTGGCCTCATGGCGTCTGGGCCTCTATCTTCCGATTTTATGAGCACCAAAGAAACGCCCCAGGACGCCTTCAAACGGGCGCTGGCCGCCGCAACGCGGTCCCTGTCCGCCCAACCCGACGTCGAAGTCGTCTACGGCGCGGACCGGCCTATGCTGCGCGGCGCCCGCGCCCGGTTGCCGCAACCGCCCCGCGCCCTTACCGACGAGACAACGGCGATCGCCCGGGGTCAGGCCGACGCCCTCGCCCTGCGCCTCGCCCACCATGACGCCGCCTGCCACGCCGCGAACGCGCCGGAAGGCCCGGACGCCATGGCGATTTACGAAGCGGTGGAAGACGCCCGGGTCGAGGCGATCGGCGCAACAGCCCTGCGCGGCGTTGCCGACAATCTCGCCGAAAGCCTTGAAAAACAGTACACAGACAGAGGTTACGCCCGGATGGAGGACCGCCAGGATGCGCCCCTGGCCGATATTTTGTCATTGCTCACCCGCGAAGCGCTCACAGGCGCAGCGCCGCCGGAGACCGCCGCCAGGCTTGTGGACTGGTGGCGACCGGTTCTGGAGGACAAGATCGCACCGCGCCTTGAGGAACTGAAAGCCGCCGTCGACGACCAGGAGCTCTTCGCCAAACATGTCAGGGACCTGTTGCGCGATCTCGATTTCGGCGACCAGCTGGGCGAGGAGCAAAGCGAGAACGAACCTTCCGAGGAGGACGAGGAGGAAGGCCAGGACGCCGACCAGGATGACGAAATGCAGGACGAAGGCGACGCGCCTGTGGACGGCGAATTCCCTGACGACGGCATGCCGGACGCCATGGAAGCGGCCGATGACGGCGCCGAGGAAGCCGAGGGCGATGAAGAGGCGCAAATGGATGACGACGGCATGGCCGACGCCGAACGCGCCTCTAATTCCCGCCCCCGTTTCGAAGGCGACAGCGGCGAACGCTATAAGGCGTACACGACAGACTTCGACCAGACGATCGCCGCGGAGGAGCTTTGCGACGCTGAGGAGTTGGAGCGGCTGCGCAGAACCCTCGACCATCAACTGGAAAGTCTTCATACGGTGGTGTCGCGTCTCGCCAACCGCTTGCAGCGCCGGCTTATGGCCCAACAGAACCGAGCCTGGATGTTCGATCTCGACGAGGGCGTCCTAGACGCCGCCCGCCTCGCCCGGGTCGTCGCCGACCCGATGCAGCCCTTGTCCTACAAGCAAGAGCAGGATCAGGAGTTCCGCGACACGGTGGTGACGCTGCTCCTCGACAATTCCGGCTCCATGCGCGGCAGGCCGATTACAATCGCCGCGATTTGCGCCGACATCCTGGCGCGAACGCTGGAACGCTGCGGGGTCAAGGTGGAGATTTTGGGCTTCACCACCCGCGCGTGGAAAGGCGGCCAGGCCCGGGAGAAATGGGTGAAGGACGGACGGCCGCCGACGCCGGGCCGCCTCAACGACCTGCGCCACATCATCTACAAATCCGCCGACGCTCCCTGGCGCCGGGCCCGGACGAATTTGGGACTGATGATGCGCGAAGGGATCTTAAAGGAGAACATCGACGGCGAGGCTCTGATGTGGGCCCACAATCGACTGATGGCCCGGCCGGAAGCGCGGCGCATCTTGATGGTCATCTCCGACGGCGCGCCGGTGGACGACACCACCTCCTCCACCAACGGCGGCGCCTATCTGGAGCGCCACCTGCGCGAGGTTATCGCCTATATCGAAGGGCGCTCCCCGGCGGAGCTGATCGCAATCGGCATCGGCCATGACGTCACACGCTATTACCAGCGCGCCGTGACCATTGTAGAGGCGGAGCAGTTGGGCGGCGCCATGGTGGACAAGCTCGCCGAACTCTTCGAAGAGGACATTGCTTTAACGAACGGACGCAGCGCAGCGTAGAGGATGACGCTTATGTTTTCTAAAACAGCTGTACGAATGCGCGGCATGGCGCTCTGGCTTTTCACATTGGCCAGCGCAGGGGCCAGCGCAGGCGTTTTTGTTGCGCCCGCTATCGCCGACGATGAAACCGCCTGGCGAACAATCGATGTGGAAGCGCGGCCTGTCGGCATCGGTATTGGTGAAAACATACCGGACCTGTCCCGCTTGTCCTACATCGGGGGCGTCATACTCAGCTCCGAAGATAGAGACTTTGGCGGTTTTTCAGGACTACATATCGACCTTGAGGGCGCGCGGCTGGAGGCGGTGAGCGACAAAGGGTACTGGCTGCAGGCGGATTTTTCATTTGATGCGGCGCGCGGCGATATTGGCCTTGCAAACGTGCAAATGGCGCCCCTGACCGACCCCGCCGGCCGGCCGCTGTCGCGCAAAACGGATGCCGATGCCGAAGGCTTGTTGGTAACCGGCGACGAGGCTCTGGTGAGTTTTGAGCAGAACCATCGCCTGTGGCGCTATCGTCGCGGTGCGAATGACCTTTACGAATTCATCTCGAAGGAAGACACCCCGGCCGATCTCAACGGGGCTCCGTCAAACGGCGGGCTTGAGGCGTTTTTTCCAGGGGAAAACGGCGACCTCGTCCTTATGACGGAACGATTAAAAGACGAAACCGGCGCACTTGTGGGCTGGCGTAAGTCAGCCGCTGGCTGGACGGCGCTCTCCTATCGCGCCGCGTCTGCTTTTTCCGTGACGGATGCAACGCGCCTCGGCGACGATGTTATTATCCTGGAGCGGGCCTTTTCACCGGCAAGAGGTGTAAGAGCGCGCCTTGTCAGCACACCAAAGAATGCATTCCGCGAAGGCGAAGCCGTCGCCGGAGAAGAGCTCGCCCGCCTCGGCCGCGGGGCTGTCGTCGACAATTTCGAGGGCGTTGCAGCCGTTGTGGACGAAGATGGACGGCGGCTTATCTTTATTATGTCCGACGACAACTTTAATGCATTGCAACGCACACTGCTTATGGCGTTTGAAATAACTGCATCTTAAGCAACACCTGTATCGCGGGACAAAGCCGCAGCCTTTTTCATTTATATTTGGGAGTTCCTATGCCTTTAACCCGCATGTTCATCGCTTGTGTTTTATTTTCCGCTGCGCCTGTGCTCGCACACGACTACTCAAAGGACGGTATCGTGGTGGATCATCCATGGGCGCGGCCCACATTGGACGGAGCGCAGGTTGGCGCAGGCTATCTCACCATTACAAATTCCGGCGACAGGGACGATGTGTTGTTAGAGGCCAGATCCGACATATCCGAAGCCGTCGAGTTGCATGACATGGAGATGACGAACGACGTCATGAAGATGCGCCCCGTGGCGTCTGTCGACATTCCCAAAGGCCAAGGCGTCTCCTTCGAACCCGGCGGGCTGCACATTATGTTCATAGGTCTCAACGCGCCGCTGGCGGTGGGGGATCGTTTCGATTTAACCCTTGTGTTCAAAAACGCCGGCCCGATCGAAACAGTTGTTTATGTCGAAGAGGGGGAAGGACACGTCCATTAGAGCCGTTTGCATCGGATGCGAGTTCAGACGAACAGACGCAAAACGGCTCCAGACCTTTTTTGAACGTCTTGCGGACGCCGTCCTTACACTTAGACCGCATTTACAATTCTTCGAATCGTAAATGCGGTCTAAGTTTATGTTTTAACGCGCATTTTATTCACAAAACCGGTTCCCACTTTTGTGAATGCGCTCTAGCCTTGAAACGCTTTAGGCCCCGGACACATCGACGTCTTGCACCTCGCCGCGTCGAACGCGGCAGGACGCTTCATAATCGCCACTGTTGACGCCGGACTTCGCCATGACATCGAATTGAATCACCGCTGCGCCGCCGGACCGCCGCGCCTTTTCAATTTTGAACCGATAGTCAGCCTCTGCAATAGAAGCTTCCGATGAAATCGCCGCCCGACAAGCAGCGAGATCTTCCGGCTTTTGCTTCGCCGCCGCAGGTCCTGAAAGAAGAACGACGGACGCCAAGACACCAGAAGCAACTCCGGAGATAAAACGAAGAGAATAAGCCATCACAAGGCTCCCCATTTGTTGACGGCGCGCAGGCCGCGATTGAATTAAAATTAACTCATTGCTATATTTTTTTATAGTAATAACTTTTAAAAGAATTAGTCAAGTCCCCTTTCCCACCCCTTGGCCCTGGGGTAAGGATTTAAGGGACAAAGGAGATCCAATTGGCGCGCACATACAAGCAAGGTTGCATCATGGCGCACACGCTCGACGTTCTCGGCGAGCGTTGGACCCTTCTTATTGTTCGCCAACTGCTTTTAGGACCGCAGCGCTTCGCCGAACTTCAGGGCAATTTGTCGGGCATGGGTCCCAATTTGCTCAGTAAGCGACTGAAAGACCTCGAAGAGGCCGGAATTATCGAATCTGTGACGAATGGATACCGCTTGACGGATGAAGGCGAAGGATTACGGTCCATCGCCCTGTCTATCGTAAGGTGGGGCATACGATATTTCATTTCCCCAAAACGAAAAGATAAAACAGGGAAAGAGGTTCTGCTTCGCGACATATACCAACCGGACTCCATCGCCTTGGCTTTAGAAATCATGTGCAGCCGCCGCAAGCTCGGCGAAGGCGATTTCGTCTGCGGGTATAAAATCACAGATATGCCGTATACCCTGTTCTTTTCAGACTCTCAGGTCATTATGCGCCGGGGCGACGTCGGGCCAACACCAGCGCACATAGCGGCGGACGGCGATGTCTACATGCAGATATTACGCGATCAACTTTCTTTGGAAGACGCGCTTGCCGACGGGCGCATGGTTCAAACGGGATCTGAAGACGTATTGATGCGGATTAATGCTGCGATGTTTAAGCGCAACGCCTCCCAACGCGTAAGAAGAGAAAAACAATCTCACTAGGGCTTGTTGAGATTCATCAATATATCTGGTCATCCCGGACGCCGGTTTTCTCCAAGTCTTTGACTTGGTTAGAAAATCGAGCGATCCGGGATCTGGTGCAACAGATTTCAGACACGTGGAGACAGATCCCGGCGCTAACACGCGCACGCCAAAACCTGTGGGTTTTGGGCGCGTGTAACGTCCGGGATGACGCTCCTCAGATTACTCTTGTGCGAGCGTCATGATGATC
>JBCDBL010000010.1:0-46024 GCA_039183635.1 Pseudomonadota bacterium | reverse complement strand
TCGAGGGCTTCTTTGCAAAACTCAAACAGTGGAGACGCATCGCAACCCGGTACGACAAGCTCGCTCAAAACTTCCTTGGCTTCATAAAGATCGCAAGCATAATGCTATGGATAAAATGATTAAATCGTCACTACAGCCTAGCCACTATTCTCAGGCAGGGGAGTTGGTACCAACTTTGGTACAGGATTGGTGCGGCTCAACGAAAATGAGTTGAACCAGATTTTTGAGACATTATCAGACTGGGAACATATTCTTCAAGCTGAAAACATTGATTTTGAGGAGTTGGGCGAATGACCAATTCTTCAAGCAAACACGTTTTCGAAAAGGCGGCGGCGCTGCCCCAAAAAGCAAAGCGCCTGCCGCCGCTATCTTTCCGTGCAACGTTGGAAGAACGGGCACTGTTAAAGGCGTGGGCCGGGACGCAACCTGTCAGCGCTTATATCCGTAAAAAGCTGTTCGGCGAAAAAGCATCGCCCCGCAAACTCAATAAGCGCCTTCCATCGACTGATCATGAAGCATTGAGCAAGGTGTTGGCCTTGCTCGGTCAGTCGCGGCTGTCATCCAACATGAACCAGATAGCTAAGGCCGCGAATATGGGGAGCCTGCCTCTTTCGGACGGTTTACAAGAAGAGTTGACCGCCGCCTGTGCTGACATCCGGCAGATGCGCCAAACCTTGATCGAGGCGCTTGATCTCAAAGTCAGGGATTAGGCGCATGATATTGGTTGGCAATTCACGCGGCTCCGCGCAAGGGCTAGCGCAGCACCTTCTCAACACCCACGACAATGAAAAAGTCGAGGTGCACGAAGTGTCGGGTTTTGTCTCTGACACCCTCACCGGGGCGCTGAACGAAGCACAAGCGGTCTCGCGTGGGACAAAATGCCAGAAATTTTTGTTTTCGCTGTCTCTCAACCCACCGAAGGACGCCACAGTCGATGTGGCCGATTTTGAGCGGGCGGTTGATCAAGCGGAAGAAAAGCTTGGCCTGACCGGGCAACCTCGCGCCGTCGTGTTTCATGAAAAGAAAGGCGAAGACGGCCTTGTGCGTCGTCATTGTCATGCCGTGTGGTCGCGCATTGATACGCAGCAGATGAAAGCCATCCCGATGGATTTTCACAAACGTCGTTGTCAGGACGTCTCACGCGAACTGTTCCGCGAACATGGCTGGGAGATGCCCAAGGGTCATGAAAACCCGCTGCATCGCAATCCCACCAACTTTTCTCTCGCTGAATGGCAACAAGCCAAACGCGCCAAGAAAGATGTCAAAGCGTTGAAGTCCATGTTTGCGGACTGCTGGGCGCAATCGGATTCAAAGGCGGCATTCGCCCACGCCCTTAAAGAGCGCGGATATGTTTTAGCCCAAGGGGATCGGCGCGGCTTTATCGCCGTCGATCACAAGGGCGAAGCCTATTCAATTTCCAAATATGCCGGGGTGAAGGCCAAAGACACACGGGCACGATTCGGCAGCCATGAAGATTTGCCGACCAAGGATGAGGCACATGTCAGGGCGGCGAATGTCGTCACCACACGGCTTGACGAATTAAAGAGCGAACAAACCCAACAACAAGAAAGCAAGCTTGAACGCCTCAAGACCGAAGAAGCCAAAAAGAACGAACAGCACCGAGAACAGCAAACCGTCCTCTCTCAACATCAGACCGAGCGTCAGCAACATGAGGATAGCGAACGTCAATCACGTTTCAGAACAGGGCTTTGGGGATTCGTTGACCGTTTTACCGGGCGGCACAAACGCACGGAAGCGGAAAACCAAGCCGAGATTCTCCAGCATCAGGAACGGGACAAAACTGAACAACAGCGGCTTGAACAAAGCCAAGCCCAATCCGTTCAGGCAACCGAGCAGAAAAAAGCGGCTGTTATTCAAAAATCCGAAGCGGTCACCAACGAGATCAAAACCGATATTCAGAATATCCAATCGGCCCTGCCGCCGGATGTCGAGCAGCGCAGGCAAGAATACATGAAGCTGCGGGAAGCTCGCCGGCAAAGCCCAGCGCGAACGCGGGCGCGGGACGGCCCGAGCCTTGAGCCGTAACGCCGCACCCTAAATTCCACGAATAGCAAAAGGAAAGTGCAAACATGCTGCCTGAAGATGAGCGCCGACTGCAACGCGAACGTGATATTTACCTCGCTACACGCGGGCCGGATTATTCCATACTCGAAAAAGAAATCCGTAATAATAAGTCTCGTTATGCCAAGGGCGCTCAGGTTGCCGCAGAAGCGAGGGCACGAGAACGCAGACCCGCGCCTTCAGGCGGCACTATTCCTCAAGGCAACCCGGACGCTGCCCGCCGTGAAGCCTACGGCAAACGCAAAAAAGAAATGGAGTTGGCGCGAGCGAGACGAAAATACAGCATAGCCCCAAGCCGTTAGCACCAGTGTGCGCAATTCTCAATCTGCGCGATATACGATTGGCACGTTCGCAATGACAGTTTCGGTGTAGTCGTGGCGAAGGTCGGCGGCGAGCGCGTCTATGTCGATATAGTTTTCAAGATGTGTGGGTATTTCCCCGAATATACCGTCATTGAGAAATTCAATCGCTAATTCCCGTAAGCTATCAACACCATAAACCGTGACGCCGAAATGGTCGGGATCATCGCTTTCAATATCAAATGCGTATCCGCATTCGCCAGCGATAATAACGATGTTGATCTTTTCCCATTCCTCCCACTGCGGAGCATGTTCCAAGTAACTTGTGACATTTACCTCATGAATACCAAGAGCTTTGAATAAGGCTCCGTCTATGTCCTCACCTTCAATGAACTGAATTTCAAACTCTTCGACTGACTGGTCATACTCGTTTTTGAGGTGTTGGCTTTTCGCTAAAAACGTTTCTGCATCTTCAAAATAAAACCCCGTTGCCGCAAGGTCATAGGGTTGTGCATAAAGTGTGATTGTCATTTCTGCCCCCTTTCATAAGGTGTGGGTTGCTCATGCAACCCTGCCTCGTGGCGAACAGGGGGTGTGCAAACGGAAGGGAAAATCGACGGAGTCTGGGTGCGGCCCGCAGGGCGAAGCCCGAGGACACGGCCCGTCTATTTTTCCTGAAGTGCGCTGAGGGCGCAGCCCTAAGTCCATTTACTGAATAAAACTCAGACAATCACAAACAAGACGAATAGTTCAACTCACAAAGGATTAAAGATACAACGCCTATAGGAGGCCTTGACGGCCTTGGTTGGGATTCCTTGTGAAAATTGTGAGATTTAGCTTAGGAAGAAACTGCTCAGGCGGATGCTGATTTTCAATGATTATAACTTGGCTATCCTCTTTATGATGAGCAGTTAAGTACTCATAGAACCGTTCCTTTAAGTCCGAACCTTTCAGCTTCTCATCTTCATCCCCTTCTGGTTTGAAGTAAGCAAGCAGCGGTGAATCCATAACAACGAATCCAGGATGGGCTAAATCATTTTCCTGGCAGTATTCCATAAGGCCTAAAGTGATTGCAGCATGGGTAATAGCACGCAGCCCCTTACCGCGACTACCACGGGGTTTTCCGTCTATAATAAAGTCGGAGCGTTCTTTATCGAAATGGACGAGGCAATCACCAGGGAAGTTCCATGCTTCAAGTATTTTTGAAACTTTAAGAGAGAATTGATGAGCGACAGCATCAGGTAAGCCCGACGCAATTTTTGATGCTTCACCAGTTTCATTTTCGTCATCAACAAGCGTTGCCCTCTTAGCTTCTAATCTTTCTAGTCGTTTGAACAGTCCAAACGACTTTTCAACCTCTGAGCGTTTCTCAATAAGTTCTGAAAATGAGGCCCGTATCGCATTTACCTCCGGAGCCATTGCTTCTTGGATCTCTTCATCTAATGCATCGTATTTAGAGTTCGTATCGGTCAGATTAGCGTCTAGATCCTCATACTCAACGCGCAGGTCATTAACAGTGGTCTTCAACTCTTTTTGAAGATTCTGAGTTTTAATTACCTCTGCAGTTGCAGCTGCAATTATAGCTTCAACATCCCCGTCGCAAGATTCATCAAGATGCTGAGCATTTGGTTCTGCGCCACAAAGGGGACATGGCACAGGCTCAACATGTGCGAACATAGAGCCACTCTCTTGGATTGCCTTCAAGCGCTCCAAATCAACATGGTAATGATCGCCTAACAAAACGAAGCGGACGAGCAAATTTTCTATCTCATCGAGCCTTGCTTGAATAGACTGTCGCTCGTCGAAAAGTTTCCGGCGTTTAGAAAGTAAAGTATTCAGGGTGCGCTGCGATTCAGATAAGACATCACGCTTATCGTCAATTGTATCACGCAGATTTTGCAGTTGGTCTGCTAAATCTTCACGTGTCTCTCCGAGACCCTCAACCTCAACTTCTAGCTCCGCAATGAGTTCGTTAATTAGCGTTATCTGGCCATCTGTATCTTGCGAGAACCTTTCATCAGCAACAATATGAGAGTCATCAATACCAGTTAGAAGCATCTTCAACGTCGCCAATTCAGATGTTTTGGAGGTAAACTGCCCGCTTAAGAACGGTGACTCTTTTCTCTGAATTTCACCTTCTTCTACAACAATTAAACGGGCTAAGTTTCGGAAGCTCAGGCTTTGGGTTGTACCATTTTTTGCACTCTTAAGAATTCGCCTACTGAGTAGGCCAGACTTACTCAGTAGAAACCCAGAGATATTGTCCTCCTGCCCATGTGAATGCTTTTGCTTAAGAACGGATGTTTCTGTCTTCTTATTACTCAAATTCTCTAATTTAAAATTTCCTCCGTCTGTCGGCCGAGTAAGTCTCCACTCCTCTTCACCAGAATCAATATCTAAAAGAATTTCAGCGTAAGGCGTCCGTTCTGGAATCTGTCGTAGGCTCATCCCGCCAAGCATAAAGTCTATAGTCTCAGCTAGATAGGATTTACCAGTATCAGACGCACCACAAATCACGTTTACGCCCGTTGAAAACTCAACATCGGCCTGCTTATTTGGGCCCTCAAATGCTATCTTCTTTAGATGTAATTCCGTTGTCATCACATCTGTCCTGGCTTCTGGACAGATTGAAACTCGGTTGTCCACTTTTCAAATAACTGATGCGTAAACTGAGACATCTCCTTCGTACTCATTTCTGCAAACCGCTCCACCGCCCATGATGCTCGATCAATAAGCTGACGCGTGTAAGGCGCTTCAAGTGAAGACATAAACGGTGAAGCCAACTCACTAGCGAGATACTCAAAACCGCCCGTGTTAGGTAGGCGGCGGACGAGATGCCTGCTCATCATCAAAGTCAGGCCCTTCTCTATCAAGCCACGGCGTACAAGCAATTCGCCTGCTCGCATTGGTAACGGCGCGTGAAGACTTTCTGGCCCATCTGCATCTCCAGAATGAACCACCAAATAATCCATTTCCACCAAGCGCTGCAAATCGAAAGAAACGGGATACGCCTCTACCAAAATTGCGAGCGAACGGATTCCCGTCTCAAGAGGGGTATTAAACGGTGTAGGTAACCTCGATTCACTCATCAACCGGCACCCAGTGCAAGCGATCATCGTTTGCGAGTTGGTGGCAAATGCCTTGTCGATCCTGCGTTTTAACGACCGACGCAAGCGGATTAGAAGTTGTTGCGATCTGCGCTGCTTGAGCAACAGTAGATTTCATCCGCTCAAAACCGTTTGCATGTGCACCCTCAACAATATCTACGACACCGTGATAAATTTCGTCTTGTAAAGAAGCGTAAGTACCGTCAGGCACCGTGTCGCGCGCAAAATTTCTCAACGATTCGGCATGATAGAAGCGTTCGCGCTGACGCAAAAAATCACTTTTTAACGCAGCGCAGGCATCAAGTTTTGAAACGTCATCAAGGTTTTCGCCTAAGTGATCGCTATAGGCGTTAAGGAGCTGGCGAATATAAGGGCTTTCAGTTTTTTGGGGTGTGCTCGGCGGTGCATCTGCTTTAGGACGTTGTGGCAAGCCACCTCCGAAACGCACCGCATGATAGCCAGTATTTGCATGATCGTTAACAAGATCAATATGTGACTTGGAAGAGAAGATCGAAAAATCAAATGCATCGAAATATTTCTGGAGTTCACCTTCCAAAAGAATTTCGAATAGATCGGTAATACCATTCCGGCAATATTTGCCCCAATTCGCCGCTGCCTGCTCTTTTAACTTCGTGGGATTGTTCAATAGTTTCTCAAGCTTTGTTCCAATCCCCTGAGACGCAACGAAATAATATGCGCGCGGCGCTATATACTCTCCGTGGTAAGAGTAGTAAATTATTTTCCCAATCTCTACCCATATGTCAGACGGGTAGAGAGGGTGATCATAATGTTTGCATTGATAGTTGTCCCAGTAACCTTCAAAACCGTTTTTGGTGCAGAAGCCCGCTATATCAACACCAAGGTCATTCGCTCCTCCAAAACGGCGAACCTTTTTATAACATCCGGAAAGTGAAGTACTCCATTCTTCAATGAACTCCTCCCATTCATCAGGACTTAAGTTTCTGACGCGTACGGGTTTTGGGATCGGAATTCCTGAACCAACATGTTCAGCGCTGGCTTCCCCCTTCGGCGGCGGTGCTATTATTTCTTTCAAGTCTTTATCCGAAATCATGAGTACCCCAAAACTTGATCTCTTTAGACCATAACCACCTAGACACTCTGACACAACCGTAACGAGTTCACCTCTGAACTTTAAAGCCGTAAATATACTTACTAAGTTTTATTGATAGCTCTTCCCAGTTATTTAAAAACTGATCATACAAGTTGTGATTGTAAACACTGGATAGAGCTATATTACTGATAGCGGCCTGGACGCTCACTTAAAATTCACACCTGTAATATTTGTGGCCGTTAAAAACCAGTTATTGCACGTGTGGAATTGTATTCAGATGTTCGAGGGCGCCGTCGACATTACCCATGCCCATATCGAGTCTTTCGTCATGAACACGTATCGTCTCAAAGCTGAGATTAAGTGCTTCAAATTCCTGCTGTAACTTTTCGATTGCCTCATAAGCCGCAACCACATCAGCCAACGACTTAAGATGAGCGTCGGGCTGAGCAAGCTTGTTGAGCTCATCATCAATGCGAGTCATTAACTCGGATGATTTTCGCAAGCTTTCTGTGCCCGCATCAAATATATAGGCGTCGCCATAGCCGCCTTTCATCAATGTATCCAGTGCGAACCGAGCACGTTCGATGTCATGAAAGAATGGCTGAAGGGGGCTTACGTAGCTGAAGTCTTTAAAGGCGCGGTTCTGGGCAACACCGATATGATACATAAGCAGTTCTTGGATTGCGTTTTGAATCGGTGGGTACAGATAACTCGTAGAGTTTGCTTTCTTATTTCTCCAAATTTGTATCCCCCCGGAGGGGGTCATGAATTGCGGAGCATGTTGAGATATCAAGCCCTTAGCTTTATCTGACAAATCTGGATAATTTTCGCTAAAGTATATTCTCTCTATTTCACCTACCACGGGGTCGGACAACCATCCGCTTAATCTCAAAATGCCTATTTTTTCTCCTATCCTGAGCAACTTTTCATGGCTAGCAGTTGTTATTTCGTTGCGAATTTGTTGCGCAGTATTGTCAGCATACGCGATACCAAGCTTCCCTGGATAGTCTTCTTCGTTAGATTTGAAGGCTAGTAAATGCACTTCGCCAAGCGCAGTCATCCGAGCCTCAATTGCATTGAGCGCTTCTGCAAGATTGGCGGCATAAACCGCCCGCGCCAGTTCGACGTTCTTGCGCATTTCCAGCGATGCTTGATCAATGTCCAGCACCATTTCCCGTATCTCATACGCTTGCGGCGAGGCGGCATGGTAGCCCGCCGATTTCGGCAGATGGAGCGTCAATTTCGCGTATTCGGGAACACCAACACGCGTTACGAAATGCGGATGCGCAATCTCTAACGATTCCCCATCAATCATCGGGTATCGAACAACCTTTTCCTTCAATTGGGCATCAGGGGTTGGCTTGGCTTCGGCTTGTTCTCCATCCGTCTCCCTTAAGGGTTCTGACACCTCTAAAAGGCCATGACGAAAGCCCTGTTGATTAAGCCATTGAGCGATATCTGGAAAAACCTCGACACGCTGTTCGACAGAATGAATAAACCGGCTTTTATTCTGACGGTCGAAAATAGCTGCGAGCGCAGCATCGTCGCCTTCAATACGCGCCTCGATCTCTTCTGCGCTCATGGTCATAAAGTCGTTGAAGTACTGATAGCTTGGGCTACGAACTGTATCCGTCAAAAATCCCCACCAGCTATTAGCCTCCTCCTGTATGCGGTAAAATGGGCTTTTGGGATCAATAGTATGAACCCCTTTCCATTGGCATTTTCTGTCTTCCTGCAAACACTGCCTTAAGAGTTCTACGCCCTCGCCCTCATTCACAAATGTGCCGAGCACTCCTGCAGAATCGATCTTGAGTTTATTGGCGAGAGCGTATTGTGCGTAAAGCGCTTCGCGCTTCTGGCTTTGAACTTCATTGTCAGAAAGCTCACGCATTAATTTCACAAAGCGCTCCGCATTTCCCTGTTTAAGATCCTCAGCGGCGAGAATAATGTCGTCGAGTTTGCCAAGCGCTATATCCAGCTTCTGCTCAATTTTCTGGAGTTGCTTACGAATGGCTTCTAGCTCTTCAAGCACTTTATCGAGCATTTGTTGCTCAGCAGATTGTTTATTTTTAGCCCCGGCGAGCATGTTTATCCCACCCGCGACAAGGCTGATACCGCTCGGATCAAGTGCATCATTGATTAAAAGAGAAACACCTTCATAGATATCCAGCCCTGTGTCGTAGGCTTTTTTCGCCTCGTACACATCGTCATTATCGCCAAAAACCAGTAGGCTTACATTCTCTACCGCCTTGCCCCATTTACGCCGATACGCCACTTCTTCACGAATTTTTTCCGCCGCTTCTTCCCTAATCTGCTCTTCCGTCTTTGACTCTTTTTCAACCGTTGGATTGATCGTGATGTTTTGGCTGTAATAAGCTGTTATATTTCCTTGAAACTGATCTTTCGTCAGTCCTGATTTCTGCAAAGCTTCCGACGCGCTCATTTTGCCGTCAATATAGTCATCAATCACTTCATCCTTTAAACCCAATCCACGCAGAATTTTTCTGTGTTCTTCACGCTCATGGTTCCGAAAGCGTGGGTCTGCGTTCATACCTGTCTCAACGTCTGAGGAGTTGCTGGTATTGCGCAGAATGTTATTGGCTGTATCTGGTCGTGCGGAGAAGTGCCCCCCTGAGCGGTGCTGGATATCCTCCTGAACGCGCATCAAAAGATTTTGCTTGTCTGATCGGTCTTTGGAGTCTGTATGTTGGGCGTCAACGTAGTCTTCTACGAGTCGTTCGTAAGCGTCCGGATCGTTCTGAACTCTCAATAGAAATTCAGTTTTCGCCTTCTCTTTCTCTGCGTCCAGTTTGGCGCGTTCAATTTCCGGACTCGTCATCGGTACAGTTACACTCATTTGTGTGTTGGTGTACGAACTGGCCCGGCTGCTGGCTTCAAGGCCAACGTCTATACCAACCCCAACACTGTTTTCGACGCCACCACCTGTCGTTTGCGATCTTTCAATTGTTGGCTGTTTCGATAATTGACGGATACGGGCCTCACGGCTCTCATGCTCTCTGTTATATCGCTCATTGATTGCCGCTGCCTGTTCCAGCGATCCGGCTTCGTATGCATCGAACGCTCTCAAACCTTCATATGGGTTGTTCCTGAGATACTCACGCATTTCAGCGCGCTTTGCCGCTTTGTCACGTTCGGTATATTCGCGCCCATTGAATAAAGTTACAAATCTTTGAAACGGGCCTGCTCCCTCAGGCGCAACATCAAGGGGCATGTCATTGGCTTGAACAGGCGCGATTGCCGCAAAACTGGCTGCGGCAAGCGCTTGTTTTATCGAAGGCCTGCTGCTCAAAGCCATGTGAGAACATCCCTATTAGTAAAACCACAAGATTATGCTCGACTGTTACAGAAAAACTCTCTTTTATGCAAATATATTCTTTGTACGTTGTTTATAGCCTTCGCCTTAAGTATTTCACGTGGCTACATTTACCCCATGTTTCCAAAGAGCACGGGCAGGCTCTTTGGTCGTCTCCAAGGGCGAAACCTTGGTGCAAGGTCTTGGACGGCATACGTCCCAAGTCGTGATCAAACGGCGGAAACGTTTGGGCATGGTTCGGTGCGGGTGGAGAGGTTCATTCTCCAAGTCCGGCGAGTGGATTTCAAAGGGGCGCTATAGCCCTTTTGAGCGATGGTGTGCAGAGGAGAGCGCAGTCTCCTTGCGAGTGATTAATCGGCGATACGATTACTGGCGCATGAAGGTTCAACACCTGACATGCGCCACAAAAACCCTTAGTGCCGGCTTCGCCGCGCTTAGGGTTTTCCTAGATGGATGCAACGGAAGAACGGAGTGTCTTCCTTGCCAAGATATGTGGTACTACCACATACATCTTGCGATTAGTGCAGATATCTAGGTCGTGCACACATTGGCTTGG
This sequence comes from Pseudomonadota bacterium, assembly GCA_039183635.1. GTDB lineage: Bacteria > Pseudomonadota > Alphaproteobacteria > Caulobacterales > Parvularculaceae > JBCDBL01. Next base: position 35,574 of record JBCDBL010000010.1, on the reverse strand, counting down.
TACTACATACGTGCAAGCGCCAACATACTTATGCTGCAACTTGCCTTCGCATTTGTCTATAAATGGTTGAACGGCTCACGCCCATATGTGCCGCGACATCGGAAACAGCCATTCCGCAATTCACAAGAGATATAGCCTCTTCGCAAGCGGGAACGTCCAGCACAGGCTTGCGCCCGAATTTAACACCGCGCTTTTTCGCCGCCGCCATGCCTTCACGAGTACGCTCGACAATCAAGGCGCGTTCCAGATGGGCGACGGCGCTCAAGATATGCAGCGTGAATTCACCAAAGGCGGAATCCACACTGATATGCTCACATAAGGACCGAAATTCTATCCCGCGGTTGTGAAGCGTCCATACAGCGTCGGTGAGTTCACGCATGGATCGCGCCAGCCTGTCGAGCCGCCAGACAACGAACATATCGCCTTGCTCAAGCGCGGCTATGGCTTCTCCTAAGCCTTCCCTGTCAAGCGTTGCTCCGCTCATTCCGTGATCCTTGAAAACTTCGTCACATCCGGCGCGTTCGAGAGCGTCGATTTGCAGATCAAGATTTTGGTCGATGGTGGATACGCGGGCATAGCCGATTTTTCGCATGACATTCTCCTTTGCGATTGGTTTTTTTCATAAAACTTGTCTCGCAAGGGTTCCCCTATGAGACATGGACTTCCGAAATCATCACCCCAATGGAAACGCCCGGAAATCCTCAACTACAAGATATGAAAGTAGCTTAAACCATCGAATCTCTATACGGAACGTTTTTGAGAAACTTATCCACAGCCGCTTTTGCTGCGGCAGGTTTGCGTTCGGTGCTGGCGTTGGCGGCATCATGGATGTTTTTGACGGTTGGCGCTCAGGCGGCGCTCATTAAGCTCGACGGCTTGTTTTCTGCTGCGGCCTTCTCAGACGGGGCCAGCACTCCTAGCACTGCACCTTTTGATCCGGTTAGTGGTTCATTTTCGCTGATTTACGATGATACAATTATCAATCAAGTTCAGACAGTTTCAGGCTTTCAGTTCGATGCGAATTTTGGAAGCTTCACTCTGGATGAAACCGATATTGATGTGTCCTTCGTGATCAATATTTTCGGAAACTGGACTTCGACATTTCAGCTCAAAAACGGCGCCTCGACAGATGTCGAAAATTTCCAATTAGCCGTGAATGAAGGACCGTCACGGGATACTTTAAGCTACTTCACGAACTCCAACTTATATTCAGCCTTTAATCCGACCTTTCAGGGCGCATCCCTGATACTTGATATCCGGGAAAACCCGCATGTTTCACAGGTCTCTGCTCCGGGGGCGCTGGGTCTGTTGATAGCAGGTTTTGTAATGATAGGGCGTATAGCGCGCCCAAGACTGATGCGTAATTAATAAGTCGAAACGCGCTCGATTTTCCTGGTAGAGTAAGAATCTCCATAACTTGAATAGCGTAAGCATTTGATATGCTTACGCTTTCTTGTGGCCTTCACGTTTTCAGATCGCTTGGCGAATCTTTCACTCCAACGTATGTTCAATGCTTCATCGGTTGCCTGGGGTATTCCTTGTTGAAAGGTATGCTGTAGCACGTCTTGGGTTGGAGGCATGTAAGGTCTCACTGAAAGGCCCGCGTAATTAAAGCATGCAAGAAAGATAAAAGCGTAGACGTGAGGATTTTCGAGTAATGCCAGAACAAAAGTGGGAGGATCATTTCAAAGAGCCAAACCTGATTTTTGCACCTTATGAGGTTGGCTTGCTTATGGCGGCCTTCAATACTGATCAAGTCGCTATGTTGCTGAGAGGTATAGCCTTTACAGAAGGGGGCATTGGCCCTCAAAAAATTCCATACAGAGAGTGTTTTTCTTATCAGCAGGTAAGCTACTGTGTGGAAACACGACACCCCTTAAATGCCTCCACAGAAATGGGTATCACTGATCAAGTTATAATATCAGTTAAAGAAGGCGATGAACTTCTTATCTCTGTAATTATGACATACAAAGCTTATGATAACCTTTTGCAAGATGTCATTGGCTTGTTCAATGGAGTTTCTTTACGTAAGCCTTCAGTATACCTTAAAGGAATTTTGGAAGCCTTAGATGAGCATAAGCCTAGCGAGGTCCGTGATGAGCGTGAAAAGTACATAACAGTTTATTTTGACCTTGATTCTGCGGAGGATCAGCCATTTATAGTAGCACCACCAAAACCGATAGTAGTCAGCACTCCCTATCAGCCAAGTGAATTAACGAATAGCCGTCCAGATATAAAAACATCCTTATTTTCTGTTAAGCGTACGAAAAGCACTTCGGTGCCCGACCCGGTTTATCGACATGAAAGTGATTTAGCTCAGGCATTCAAAACGCAGCCGTTTGATTCATTCTTTGCGGTATTCTTTTCCCTGCATCGGGGTCTTTCTTGGGACTCAGTCCCGACCCCCTATTTGGGCAGTTCGCCAATCGATAAAGAAGGTCGTTTCGGTTTTAAGGTCCGAACAGTTGGCCTTTGTTACGAGGATGCTCGTCATGCTGCAGAGCTATCTATCGAGTCCGTTGCTGAACTAGCGGGGTTATCGGAAGGATATATAAAGCTTATTGAATCTGATCGTTGCTTAATCAGTACAGAGCATCAAAAAAAGCTATATGATTTATATTTGAGAAATTCAGAGCAAATATCTTTTGATAACGAATGGAAAAATATATTAAAGTATGCACAAAGAGAAGTTGTAGATAAAAAGCAGTCTTCAAGGGGGACGTTGAACAATCAATATAATTTAGAACTAGCTGCTAGATTTGTAGGTGCTGCTACAGGCGATGCCTATTGTGACTTTCTGTCTAATCTCCGTAAGGAGTTAGGTTTGTCCAAAGTAGCTATGGCCGATGCGCTTGGCATTTCTGAGGGAGCGATAAGAAGGTATGAGACAGGGACCGCGCATCCGCCTCCAGAAGTTTTGCAAAAGTATGCAAACCTTATAAAAAGACCCCTTGTGATTGAGTATATACCTGAAATTAAACGATAATTCACAATTTCGTACAATTTGTGCGTATTTTTATTGACTCGTGCAAATTGCACGGTTAACTGTTGCTTTCAAGCATGATGCAAGAAGGCGACGCGCTATGGATTTTTCGTTCTTGAGAGCCACAATGACGTGGTTGATCGCGACCACGCCCGGCCTGCTACTAACAAGCACGCCCCTCTTCTTGACGGGCTATGCATATCTTAAGCGATGGGGTGAAGAACAAACTGCAATCTTAGCCGTAACCGCATTCGCTTTTTTGGCCGCTGCCCATGCAATATACGGCTTGCTCATTGCTAAAGGGCTGAGCCAAGGGCAACTCGCTTCTTCAGTGGCTTGCCTTTTGGGCGGCCAAGCCCTCGCAGTATTTTTGTTCAATGAAAATTTCAGTGTCCGCTCAGGGATCGCAGTCGCTTGCGTCCTGACAGCGTCAATTGTGCTCGCTTGGCCGGAAGGTGGGCGCGGTTAGTTGTTGGCCCGGCTGATGAAAGGAGACGCTTATTAGAAACAACTCATACGGACAAGGAGGACAGGGCGGCGGTCACGCCAATATGATGACAATGGGCCAGATGTTGGCCCTGTGGATTGCAATTCTCGTCGTCTGCACGTCGATCGGATACATCTGGCAAGCTGCGAACTGGTTCACTGAGAACGTGTTGTTCCATCAAATCGACAATTACGACATTTTGGCCTTCGCGCCTTATGTCCTGTGCGTCGTGATCGGATTCATCGTTCTGTACAGTGCCCGCATGGGCCTCTCCTCCTCAATCGCCCTGGCAGTGCTTTGGTTACTGAGCAAATCGCCAGTCTTTTAAACTCGCCAATATTAGGAGGTAAAAATGGCGAATATCCCTGACGAGGTGGTCAACAAGACCGCTGTCAAAATCCAGCAAGGTATCGCGATTGTCGGTGTTTTTGTTGGCTTTGTATCCTTCGGTGCGTTCAGCAACGACGAGCCGATGGCTGGTGTCGTATCCGCGCTCATTGCTCTTGGCCTGTTTTGGGTTGCGAGCATGGTCAAGACGCGTAAGCGCTTGGTCGGCGGTTCGGCGCGTTATCGTTAACCCCTAGATACAGGAAAGGACATGGGAATGAAAATGGTGCCTCAGCTCACGCTGCTTGGCCTCTTTGCCGTTTTTTGCTTAGCGGCTTTGGTGTCTGGCGTCGTGAACCCCTAAGCCACTCATCGACAGAGCGCGACGCCCTGCCGATGAGTGAGAAGAACCTGTGACAGTTCAACGTGGTCTGGTGGATGCGGCAACATCCGCCAGACGAAAAGATAAGACGGAATTCCATTGTTTTCAAATGAAGAGGTGCGCTTTGGTAGCGCGGGCCTTGATGACGGCACAGAAGCCCTTCGAAAAGGAATGGGCCAAGCTAGCCATACTGCGCTCTCTGTAGGATGGCATGCATCAGGCCACGAAATTTTTTCAAAGGATCAATCTGGCATTGCCATGTTCGCAGGCGCACGTGGCGGCAAAGGTTCTCGATATTTAATAGGTTGGCTGATCGATGGTGTGTGGGATCAACACATTATCAATTTAGACTTCAAATTTCAGAACGGATATGTAGCGCGGAACCAAAGCCATATCGGGCGGTATGGGCGACGCGTTTTTCATTTCAATCCACGTAAATCGCATGGCGTTGACACGGCCCGTATTAACCTCACGTCAAATTTGACAGCGGCTTCCCCCAATCTTGAGGGTGACGCAATGCTACATGCTGACAACTGGTGCCCTAACCTCAACGACAAGAACATTTATTTCTCCGGTAACGCTCAACGCATAATCTGGGCAGTAGCCGTCGTACAGGCCCAGCTTGAAGGCGTTGTAACGCTACCACGCCATGCAGAACTGCTCGCCCAAGTTGGTTCTGATACGGAGGAGTGGAAGAACTTTGAGTTTATGATGACGGAGAATCCGTCACAAGACATTGCCGCCGTAGGAAAAGATATAGAAGCATGGAGCATTGGCGGCGGCGAGTCCGCAGGCTGGGGCGGCATACTCGGCGAAATCCGTAGAGCTTTTGCCTGTCTTGGCGATCCCGCTTTACGAGCGGTTGTATCTCCACCTTATGATTTGGATTTTAGCGAACTGACCAATCCAGAATGCTTGCCAACGATGGTCAATATCGCTGAAGCGCAGGAATTCGCGCAGACTTCAAAACCGCTTTTAACCGCAGCGTTTATGTGTGCGGGAATATACAAGCGCCGCGCACCGCATTCTGGCCTGAACCAATTATGGCTGTTGGATGAGTTGGGTAATTTTCACGGCTGGAAACAAGGCGCTGACTTTTTTAGCTACATGCCGGGCTTCAACGTTCGCCCTGTCGGTGTTTTCCAATCAAGGGCGCAGATGAAAAATCTTGCACCGAATGCGGAAGATACGATTGGAAACTCCTGCGGCACCCAGATCGTGTTTGGAACCAGATCGTATAACGACGCGCTGGCGACTTCGCGCAGCATAGGACGCGAGACGCTAGAATATGATGATTTCGTCCTTCAGGAACGCGCCCGGCATGCCAAAAAACAGGCGATGATTAACGCCGTAATGGGCCATGCCGATTTGATGGAAACTGCTGCGCAACTATCCCACCAGTCCGGTATAGCAGAATACCGAAGCCAGATGGCGCGGGATGTGCGTAGCCCGGATGAGATCATGAATACGCCGAATGGCATGGCCTACGTTTTCATGCCGGGGATCTTGCAAAAACCAATGCTGCTCAACCTGCGGGCTTATTATGAGCGCCCGGAGTTGGCAGGCCGCTACCTGGATGATCGGTTTCATCCGCCGTACGGAATGGTGACAGTTTCAAATGGTCGGCGATCTCAACAACGCCGCGTCCTGCATGGGCCTGTCAATCGCCGCTACGCCCATCTTCCTCAATATGCCGATGGCATGTGTGAGTACGTCGAAGGTTATAGATTTTAACACCAACCCAAGGAAAGGAGACTGTATGAGTAAAGATGAAAAGCAAAAAAGAGATGGGCCTGTTCTTAAAGTGCATGGAGGCCCAATCACAGGTTCAATCTTCCAAAATGAAGGTCAGAACGGGCCACGGTTTGCCGCCACGTTTGATAAAAGTTGGGAAGATGACGATGGAAAACGGCACTACAGCAGCAGTTTCACTGAAATCGACCTGAAGATCATGCAGGAGAAAAAAGTCATCGAGAAAACTCGCACGCTGATGGTTGGCTTGCGCCACGAGCAAGAGCAGATGCGGGAGGTTCAATCTCAAGCTACACAGAAACTGGCGACGCTTCCGCCCGAACAACAAGCTCGAAAAGATGAATACATACAGCAACGGAACAAACGCCGAGAGGATGCGCCTGCACGCAATCGCGAGCAACGGCGTGAGGCTCCACGAGAACGGTAAGCCTGCATATCGGCAGGCCGAAACATATTCTTCTTGATAAGGATGAAATAATGATATACGTTCTTGTTTTGTTCTTTAATGGAAGAGGAAAGGATCAAAGATATGGATAGCTCTTAGACGATAAGGATGACGAAGGTTGAAACAGAATAAAGGTACGGACAAAGACACGAGGCTACAAGAACAGCATACAAACCAAAAATCCAGCTTACCCATGGTGACGGTGGATTTTGAATATTACGAGAAATACCTCTCAGATTATGAAATCACCGATGAACAAAAGCGCAAGTTCATCGAGATCATGGCCAATATTATGATGGGGTTTGTCGATCTTGGATTCGGGATCGCACCCGGCCAAATTCTTTGTGGGGAAGATGAATCTGCATGTGATTTATCTTCAAAAAATGGCGGAAATCCCGTATACTCAGAGACATTATCAAAGACATTTAACTATCAAGACGCCACCCTCTTATGCGTGGCGGAGGAAAACGATTCATGACTCCATTTTTTACCGAACGACAGTCCGAGATAACCATTACACGATGTTTTTTATACGCCCGTGTCTCTTCAAAGAAACAGGTGAAGGAAGGCTCCGGCATTAAAAGCCAGCTGACGCGCTGCCGCGATTACGCCAAGTCAAAAAACTATAGCGTTGAGGATTTCTTCATCGATGAAGGTGTTTCCGGCGGTGATCTTGAACGGGACGGCATGCAGGATCTACTTGAAGCGTTGCGTAAGAACGCCTCGCCTGAAAACCCTATAGCCGTGGTCTTTGATGACATTAGCCGCTTTGCCAGAGATACCCGCGTTCACGATGATTTACGTGACGCTATTATCAAAGCTGGAGGCGTGCTGGAATGTCCAACCGTTCAGTTTAAAGAGGATGCAGATAGTAGGACGGTTGAAAAAGTGCAGGCCGTCTTTGCCGAACATCAGCGCAAGAAGAACGCAGAAACCACCCGCAACCGTTTGGCTGCACGATGGAAGGATGGGTATTACACGGCCTACCCTCCAATGGGTTACAAGTACAAGCTCATCAAGGGGCGCGGTAAAATGCTGATTCCGCATGAGCCTATTGCCTCTTATATCCGTGAAGCGTTTGAAGGGCTGGCGTCCGGGCGGTTTTCATCCGCGACGGAGGTTTCAAGGTTTTTGGCGCGAAAGCCTGACTTCCCCCGCAATACGAGCGGTCAAATTCGCTTGCAAACCATCATCGATATGGTGCGCCGGGATACCTATGCAGGCTTTCTTACGGTTAGGTCACGCAGCATTCACATGCAGCCTGCACAGCACGAAGCCCTAATTGATGCGGAGACGTGGCAAAAGGCCAATGCCCGGCTTGATGGTGTTTCTCTCGCTCCGGCAAAGGCGAATATCTCACATGACTTTCCGTTACGCGGCTTCATCACGTGCGCGTCCTGCGGCGGTGTCCTGACGGCTGGCTGGAACAAGGGCCGAAGCAAACGCTATCCGAACTATATGTGTAACCAGAGCGGCTGTGAGATGAAGGGCAAAAGCATAAACCGTGATAAGGTCGAAGGCGCATTTTTAGAAATCGCCCGAAGCCTTCGTCCCAGCCCCGGCCTCCTCGATATGGCTAAGGATATGTTCACACGGTTCTGGGATCAGCGCATTGCCGATAACGAAAACAGGCACAGGAACCTTGGCCGAGAAATCGCAGGCATTGAGCGCCAGATTGAAACCATCACAGAGCGTCTTGTTGAAACGAACGTAACAGCAGCCGTCAGCGCTTATGAGCGTCAACTCGGGAAGCTGGAGACAAAAAAGGCCATTTTGCGGGACAAGTCCGGCAAAGCGTTTGAACCGCTCAAAACCTTTGATGAGATGTTCGCGCAAGCATGGGCGTTTCTCGCAAACCCTTCTATTCTCTGGGAAAAGGGAAGCTATCATCATAAACGCCTGCTTTTGCGAATGGCGTTTACGGATAAATTGGTCTATTCCCGCGATGAAGGGTTCTTAGACTGTTTGAACCGGAAAATCGCTTTACCTTTCGGGACTTACAGCGATTTTGAAAAAAGTTCCGGTATGGTGCGGACGGCCGGACTTGAACCGGCACGAGGTTACCCTCGACAGATTTTAAGTCTGTTGTGTCTACCAATTCCACCACGCCCGCAGAACAAAATCGAAAAGGCAGATCAGAGCTCTTAGCGAAATTGGCGAAGAGTTTGAAGGGTGCAAAGCCAAGAATTTGCGATTTTCTCTATAATCCAACCAAACTCAAGCTTTGTTCGTAAAAACGGGCTGCGAACGACCGGTTTTGGGCCTTGCGCGCCGGCGCAGCCAGGCGTCCCTCCGCCATATACCGGCCCGTAATTCCATCAAATTCAGGCGATAAGGCCAAAGCCAGAGACCCCTGAGCGCCCTCCTGCGGGGTTCGAGCCATTCGGCGAAACCCTGACTGTAAAAAACGCGGCATGCCGCGAGCGATGTCCGTGCCGACGACGCCGGGGTGCACGGCGTTGGACGCAACACCGTCGCCCTCCATCTGTCGGGCCAAATAAAACGCGTAAAGCATGTTGGCGAGCTTACTCTGGGCGTAGGCGCGGGACCAATGGTAGCGGTTAAACCCCCAAAACGTTTTAGGATCGATACGACCGAACCGGTGCATCACCGAAGAGACATGTACGATCCGCGCCGGCGCCGCAGTAATAAGGCGCGGCCGCAAAAGTTCCGTTAACAGAAAATGGCCAAGATAATTGACGCCGAATTGAAACTCGAACCCCTCTTCGGTGAAGTTTTGGCGCATCGGCATTGCGCCGGCATTGTTCACAAGGATGGCGATATCGCCCTCCAACGCCAAAAGCGCCGACGCGCAGGACCTGACGGAGACAAACGATGCAAGATCCAAGCGCACAAGACGGGCGCTATCCTCTCCGTAATTGCATCTGACCTTATCGAGCGCTGCGGCGCCTTTTTGGACATCCCGGCACGCGAGAACAACATGTGCGCCCGCCGCGGCGAGACCTTGCGCTGTTGCAAGTCCGATGCCCGTGTTCGCCCCCGTCACGATGGCGATACGGCCTTTGGCGAAACTCACCACAGGAATGGCGCCAAAGCTTTGCGGTTTTTCGGATACTCTGTAAACGTTGCGCGATACCATTTTAAATGACTGTGCGCCCGGGGTGCAAGATTTGCGAATGTATACGCTGCGAACAGAAAACCCGCCGGGGTCCACGCCGCAATCGCCCACCCGGTCCACTCTAAGATTTCACCGAGATAATTGGGCGCAGCCACCTGTTTGTGCAGGCCTTTATTCGGTATGTGATATCCAGGCCCTTTATCGCGTCGTAACTGAAGTAAAACCCTGTCCGATGAAATATTAATGTACGCGCCGATCAGGAACAGCCCGACACCGACGATAAAACGCGGATCGGACAGCCAGGACGCATCATACCGCGCGGCGGCGTGGGCGAGCCCTAACCCGTTGGCGTAGCCGTTCAATACGTTGAAACAGATCGCGAGAAGCGGGATCAGTATAGGAAGGGACTTATCATCGCGTCTGCGAGACAGAGGATAGATGATGGCGCGGTTGGCGTAATGCACTGTCCACAGAGCAATAAGAACAATCATCGCAATGGAAAGGTCCTGCACTGCGACAAACGAAACCACCGGCATAGTGATCAAAGCGACGCCTTCCATTATCCCCCAGGCGAGGGCGGCGTTCATCTCAGGGCCGAACCCCTTGCGTTTGTGACGACCGTAGGGGGCTGAGATAAACCATAGGGCGGCGAATGTGGCGACGGCGGCGATAACATAGACAACCAAGGTGCGTTCATATGCGGTTTCTGAAAACACTTATATGTCCGCCCCTGTCGCTCGCCCTGGCTTATCTCCGCCCATAACGGCGCCGCCAGCGGCGGAAACGGCTTGCGAAACATCTGCAAGCGCCGCCGCGACACGGGCCCGGTCGAGACCGCGCAATACGATGCTGACACCGCCATCTTCCCCATCCTCCATAGGATAGCTACCGATAGAGACATCGTCATATTGGTCCTGACAGGTTTTTAAAGGTTGAAACAGGCGACTTTCCGGTAAATCCGTCCGTATGGCGGACATCACGATGCTGGGGCCTTCTTCAACACGTCCCTCTATATCAGACAGCATACCGATGAAAATTTTCGGCACCCCCGCCATTACGAAAACATTTCCGATCTGAAACCCCGGCGCGCCGGACACCGGGTTGGCGATCAGGTCGGCCCCTTCGGGAATGCGCGCCATGCGCAGCCGCGCGTCCGTAAGGCCCGTATCTTTGTAATACTCTGCAAGGATCGCCTTGGCGTCCTCGCGCAAAGAAGCGCTCACCCCGAATGCTGAAGCGATCGCCTCAGCCGTTATGTCGTCATGGGTCGGCCCCAACCCACCGGACGTGAACACATAGTCATACCGCCCGCGCAGATCATTAACGGTTTCAACAATGGCCGCCTCGTCGTCGGAGACGATCCGCGCTTCTTTCAACGCAATGCCGCGGGCCGTCAACCACCCCGCCAGCGCGTGAATATTGGCGTCCCGCGTCCGGCCCGAAAGCAACTCATCGCCAATCGCCAACACAGCCGCGGTTCTCATACCGACCATCTCCTCCCCCCCCCTATAAAGGCGCCGCGGCGCCAGAAGCCGCCATGCGTCCGTGCACGTCAGCGATGGCGGCCTTCACCAAAGGGCTCATGCCTTGACCAAGCGCAGCGGGACAAAAACGCCGTTGAAACGCCAGCAACGCCGCTACGGCCCCCGCTTCGGATACGCCATACCCAATCTCGCCAAGCATTTTGAGACAAGCCCCATGGTCCAGCGCGGCATCGGCCGGCCCTTCATAGGGGCCAAGGGCAAGTTCCGCGGCGGCCAAACGTCGCCAGGGGAACAACTCGCCAGGGTCCTCCTTGCGCAATGGCGCGACGTCCGAATGGGCGAGGACCCGCGCAGGGCGGATCTGCCAACGGCGACAGACTTCGCGGGATAAGGCGACAACGCTATCGATCTGCCTATCCGGAAAAGGCCGATAACCCCATTCATGCCCGGGATTAACAATTTCTACGCCTACGGAGCGCGCATTGATGTTGTCCGCTCCGCCCCAGGACGAAACGCCGGCATGCCAGGCGCGCTTATCCTCGGCCACCATTTGAAAAATCGTTCCATCTTCCTCCACAAGATAATGCGCCGAAACCCTGGAGGCGGCATCGCAAAGACGCGCAAGTGCGGCGGGACCGCTTTTCATGCCCGTGTAATGAAGCAACAAAATATCCGGCGCTATGTCGCCCCTGTCATCGAAATTGGGCGACGGCGTCTGCGTAATCGACAATACCATATTATGTGCCTCCAGCGCTTTCGACGACGGGTGATTTCGGGCCGGAGCGCACCATAACGATAAAAACCCCAAGCAGCGACACCGCCGCGCCGACGGCCATCACAGGCGTAAACGTGTCGCCGGTCAGCCATACGCCAAAACCAGCCGCAAGAATCGGCGTCAGAATAAGACCTGGGGCGATCTGCGAAATATCGCGCCGCTGCAACAGCCAGTAAAAGGATGTGTGGCCCACAAGGGACGACAGAAAAACGGAATACGCAAGCGCGCCATAGAACAAAAGGCCCGCCTCACGCACGGCCGCAATCCCCCCGGTTTCAAAAACAGAAGTGCCGAGACTTAATACGCACGCACCGATCAACGCAGCCCAGGCTTGCAATCGCAGGGGCGGGACGCCTTTCAAGCTTTTGACAAGAACGGCCCCTGACGCTTCGAACAAAGCCGCCAACGCCACCAAACCGACGCCAAGACTTAAGTCAGCCTCGCCCGGCTTGAAAGCGATGATGCAAATGCCGGCGAACGCCATGGCTATGCCGACCGTCCTGCGCCAGCGCACCCGCTCGCCTAGAAAAATAACGGACAAGACGGTGGCGAAAGGAATGCTGAGTTCAATAGCGATAGCGGCGGCTGACGGCGATGCATATTGCAGCCCAAGGAATAAAAATCCGAAGTTAAGCCCGCCCAAACACATGCCAGCGACAAATATGCGCAGCATACGCCCTTTATAGATGCGCAACAAAGGCGATAATACGATCGCCAGCAGACACATGCGCATAGCTGCGTAAAACAAGGGCGGAACCATCTCCACCGTGACTTTAATCACGACAAAGTGGAACCCCCATATAATGCAGATGGCAAACAGAATAAGAAATTCGTTTCGCGTCACATCCACGCCCCGGCATTAGGAAAATAGATTTTATGAGTTCACAGGAGTGTATCCAGAGCAGAGCCTATGGGCTCTCGCCATCCGAATAAAGAGGAAAGTTTGTTAGAGAGCCGCCAGCCGCCTAAAGCCTTTCCAGGCCAAGTGTGTACGGTTGGCCGTCCGGAAATGCGAAAAGACAAAGACTTAAAGCGTCTGCCTGATTCTGATTGAAGAAGAGACGCTTTAGGCCGGCGTTATAGAGCGCCAGCCTTTTGCCGGACGCTTCGCGCGGCGCGCGCCAAACCGCTCCATCCATCCCACAAGAGCCGATGCGATCAGCGTTAACGGAAGGGCGAACAGAACGATCCCGGCCAAAAAGACCGCACCGACAACAATTAATAAAAGGGAGCCAGCGTCAAAAGCCGCCCGCCCAATACGCGATAAAGCATCATGCGCCCCTTTGGGATCTTCTTCACCGAGGCGAATGTCTTTTCCGCTCATATTGTCAACCAAACGCTTTAACAAATGTGATGTTTTAACGACAACAGCTTTGCAAATGGCGCGCCGCCTGTCGAGCGTCAAGCTTAAGAAACCTGGTAAAGACGTCTAAAGCGCTTCCAGCTCCAGTGGGCGCCGGTTGAGCGTAAGGACATACGTAAAAAAAGACCTCAAAGCCTCGCCCTGATTTCCGGTTGATGCGGTGACGCTTTAGGCGCGCTGGGCGGTGATTTTCTCGTACGCTGCATTGATTGCGGCCAATTTCTTTTCAGCGACTTTGACGAATTCCTCCGGCACGCCCCGGGCGATCAACGCGTCTGGGTGATTTTCCCGGGCCAGACGGCGCCAGGCCTGCTTGATCTCATCCAGGCCCGCGTCCGAAGACACGCCGATAATAGCGAACGGGTCATCGGCGTCAGGTCCGATATGACTTGCTTTCACGCGACGAAATTCAGCGTCGGTGTAGCCGAAAATATCAGCCACATTCTCCAGAAAGGCGATTTCCTTGTCATGGGCGACGCCGTCCGCGAGGGCGACATAGAACAAAGCGTCGAGCACATCTTCCAAAACCGCCGGATAGTTTGCGTAAATGCGCGCAATCTGACGGGCGTAGTGTTGATACCCAGCGACATCCTCTTTTGCGAGATTGTAAAGCATGCGCACCCGCGCAGCCTCTTCCGGCGGAACGAGAAAAATCTCCTCAAAGGCGTCGATCTCATCCCGTGTCACGCGCCCGTCAGCCTTGGCCATTTTCGCCGACAACGCGATCATGGCCACAGCGAAGGTGACTTTATCGCGCTCCGGCCGCCCAGCGGCCTGGGGAACGTCCACGGCGAAATGGCCCGCCACACCGCCCAGAAGAGCGCCCAGCGGACCGCCAATGGCCAGACCAACGCCGGCGCCGGCGATTTTGCCCCAGATCGACATAACCGAAAGTGTTACAGGCGTCGCTTGTGCAGCGCCACATCTTTGTCGACAGACGGGACGCAAGAGTCGTTGAAAATAGCCGGGGCGCCAAATTCTGACGCCGCCGCGCTTTAGGCGGCATGCTCTTCGCGCACATTTTGCGCACAACGGAGGGGTCTGTGGACAAACTAAAATCGCGCAAACGAATCAACCTGTTGCGACTATTTTATGACAGCTGTGAGACATAAATTATAAAATAAAAGCGCTTTGCTCTTGGCAACGCCAATTAACTATGTCGTACTTCCGCACGTCATTGTCGGGACACGGTCATTCTTGGGGAAAAGACCCATGGCAAATGTACGATATCTTCTCAGCGGAGTGTTTTTCGGGGCGTCGCTCGTCGTTATCGCCGCACTCGTCGTCGGCGTTATTTAACGCGCCAACCGCCATTTGTTCGTGTAATCGTCTGTTTCAAAGTTAATCTTCGGCCGGATCGTAATTTAATATCGGTTGAAGCCACTTTTCCATATCTTTGAGGTCGTAGCCTTTGCGCGCGGCGTAGTCCTCCACTTGGTCGCGTTCAATGCGGCCGACGCCGAAATATTCCGATTGGGGGTGGCTGAAATAGAGCCCGGAAACCGATGCGCCTGGCTGCATGGCGTAGCTTTCGGTAAGCTCCATCCCGGCGGCCGCCTCCGCGCCCAAAAGGGCGAACAGGGCTTCCTTCTCCGTATGATCGGGCTGGGCCGGATATCCCGGCGCAGGGCGAATGCCGCGATATTTTTCCGCGATAAGGTCGTCGTTTGTCAGCCCCTCGTCGGCGCCGTACCCCCAAAACTCCCGCCGCACCCGCGCGTGCATATGCTCGGCAAACGCCTCCGCCAAACGGTCGGCGAGGGCTTTGGCCATAATGGCGTTATAATTGTCGTTGGCGTCTTCAAAGCGCTTCGCCGCCTCGTTCTCCCCATGTCCGGCCGTGACGGCGAACCCGCCAATGTAATCGGAAAGGCCCGTCTCCAACGGCGCGACAAAGTCCGACAAACAGTAATTCGGCTTGCCCGTGGACTTCACCATTTGCTGGCGCAGGCCATGGAAGGCTCCGATACGTTCAGACCGCGTCTCATCGGCGAATAAGATCACATCATCGCCGACAACGTTTGCGGGCCAAAACCCGATGACGCTATGGGCTGTGAACCATTTTTCCTTCACGATCCGGTCAAGCATGCGCCGGGCGTCATCGTAGAGCGCGCGCGCCGCCTCGCCCACGACATCGTCCTCCAAAATACGCGGAAACCTGCCCGCAAGCTCCCAGGAGGCGAAAAACGGCGTCCAGTCGATAAACTCCGCCAATGTCCCAAGGTCATAGTCGCGGAATGTTTTCGTTCCGAGAAATATCGGCTTCGGCGGTTCGTATCCGGACCAGTCAATCGAAACGGCGTTGGCCCGCGCCGCCGCAATGGATTGTCGCGGCTTCTTCTTCATGCCCCTGGCGTGGCTTTCCCGCACGCGGCCATATTCTTCATTAACGCCGCTGAGGTAATCCGGCTTCGCCTCCTTCGACAAAAGCTGGCCGACGACGCCCACGGCGCGGCTTGCGTCGGTCACATAGACGACGCCCTTGTCGTACTGCGGCGAGATTTTCACAGCCGTATGGGCCTTGCTGGTGGTGGCGCCGCCAATAAGAAGAGGAACCTGAAAGTCCTGGCGCTGCATCTCGGAGGCCACATGGACCATTTCATCAAGGCTCGGCGTAATCAGGCCGGATAGACCGATAACATCCACATTGTGGACTTTAGCCTCAGCCAGGATTTTGTCCGCTGGCGCCATAACGCCAAGATCAATCACATCATAATTGTTACACTGAAGGACCACGCCAACAATATTTTTACCAATATCGTGCACATCGCCCTTGACCGTCGCCATCAAAACTTTGCCGGCGGCCCGCCCCTGCTCCAGCCCCTGCTCTTCTTTCTCCTTTTCCATATACGGAATAAGGTGCGCCACCGCCTGCTTCATCACACGCGCAGACTTAACGACCTGGGGCAAAAACATCTTACCCTCGCCGAACAGATCGCCGACAACATTCATGCCGTCCATCAGCGGCCCCTCAATGACATGCAAGGGCCGAGGCAGCTTTTGCCGCGCCTCTTCGGTGTCGTCGACAATAAACTCGGTAATCCCTTTAATGAGGGCATGTTTGATACGGTCCTCAACCGGCGCCTCACGCCAGGACATATCCTGAACCTTCGCCTTGGCGCCGCCGCCTTTGAATTGCTCGGCGACATCAAGCAAACGCTCGGTTGAGTCGGAACGGCGATTGAGGATGACGTCTTCGACCGGTTCTAAAAGTTCTTTCGGAATATCGTCGTAGACGTCCAATTGCCCGGCGTTGACGATACCCATGTCCATACCCGCCTTGATGGCGTGATACAGAAACACGGAGTGCATCGCCCGGCGCACAGGCTCATTGCCGCGAAAAGAAAAGGAAATGTTGGAGACGCCGCCGGACACATGGGCATGGGCCAGATTGTCCTTAATCCGTCGTGTCCCTTCAATGAAGTCCACGGCGTAATTGTCATGTTCCTCAATACCTGTCGCCACGGCGAAAATATTCGGATCGAAAATAATATCTTCGGGCGGAAAGCCTATTTTCTTTGTCAGCAGATCGTAGGAGCGTTTGCAAATCTCAAACTTACGATCCGCCGTCTCCGCCTGGCCGGTTTCATCGAAAGCCATAACGACAACGGCCGCACCGTACCGTTTGATTTTCCGCGCCTGATCCAAAAACGGCTCTTCGCCTTCTTTCAGGGAAATGGAATTGACGATCGCCTTGCCTTGAACGCATTTCAGACCCGCCTCGATCACCGACCATTTCGAAGAGTCGATCATGATCGGCACACGGCAAATATCCGGCTCAGACGCAATAAGGTTCAAAAACGTCACCATGGCCGCTTCGGAATCGAGCATGCCCTCATCCATATTGACGTCGATGACTTGCGCGCCGTTCTCCACCTGTTGGCGGGCGACGTCGAGGGCTTCTTCGTACCGGTCTTCCTTAATCAGCTTTCGAAATTTCGCCGATCCGGTGACGTTGGTGCGCTCGCCGATATTGACGAAAACAGGCGTGGTCATAAAAAAATTCCTTAAGCCGCAGCCTTTTGCGGCCTGACGCCCAGCATGTGACAAAGGGCGTAAACAAGTTCAGCACGGTTCAACGTGTAAAAATGAAAATTGTCAACGCCTTGCTCGGCAAGAGCGAGCGCCTGTTCGGCGGCGAATGTAGCGGCCACAAGCTGGCGGGTCGCAGGATCATCATCCAAACTTGCAAACAAAGCATCGACGCGGTCCGGAATCGAAGCCCCGCAGGCGCCCGCCATGCGCTTTAGTCCCTTATAATTCGTCACAGGCATCAGCCCAGGGCAGATTGGAATATCGATCCCGGCTTTGCGCACGCGGTCGAGATACCGGAAATAGACCTCATTGTCGTAGAAGAATTGCGTGATGGCGCGTGTGGCCCCGGCGTCGATCTTCGCCTTCAACAAATCGATGTCGGCGTCGAAGGACTCCGATTCGGGATGCTTTTCCGGATAGCACCCGACAGAGATTTCAAAATCGGCCACGGCCTTCGCCCCCGCGGTAAGTTCGGCGGCGTTTGCATACCCCCCCGGATGCGGAACGTATTTCTCGCCAATGCCTTCAGGCGGGTCGCCGCGCAACGCCACAATGTGGCGAACGCCCGCCGCCCAATAGTCCCGTAGCACAGCGTCCACCTCTTCACGCGCAGCATTCACGCATGTCAGATGCGCTGCAGGGTTGAGATCGGTGTCCCGGACGATGCGCGCCACAGTGTCATGGGTGCGCTCTCTCGTGGAGCCGCCAGCGCCGTAGGTGACGGAAACGAATGTCGGGGCGAGCGTCGACAGGCGTTCTACGGAGGCCCAGAGTTTTTTGCTCATCTCCTCCGTCTTCGGCGGAAAAAACTCGAAAGATACGGCGATATTGGCGCTCACGCGGCGGTCTCCTTTTTTCGGGATGCGGCGCTGCGGCCGCGGGCGTCGGCGCAAAGCCATATTTTCACAGTCAGCCGCCCCTCAACGCCGGTCTTGTCCGGAGACAGCGTATCGACACGAGCAAGATTAAGCCCCGCCCCCTCGCACCAGGCGCGCACCTCCTCGTCAGAAAAACCGAGGCGGCGATGGGCGTGGTCTTCGCGCAAAAACTCAAGGTCATGGGGGGCGAAGTCGACGATCATCAAACGGCCGCCAGGGGACAAGAGCCGCGCAGCCTCGGCGACGGCGGCGCCAGCGTCGGCGACATAGTGCAAAACCTGGTGAATGGAAATGAAATCCGCCGCACCGTCTTCGAGCGGCATAGCGAAAATATCGCCCTGGCGCACTTGGGCGTGGGAAACGCCTGCACGCTCCAGGTTGGCGCGCGCAACGGCCAGCATTTCAAGGGAAAGGTCATAGCCGACCCCTTTTTCGTAAATGCCGGCGAAAATCTCTAACAGACGCCCCGTCCCGGTGCCAAGATCAAGAAAAACGCTCACATTCTGCGGTCCCGCCGCCGACAGCATCGTCGCCTCGATGTCCGACTCCGGCAGGTGCAGCTTCCGCATGTCGTCCCATTTCGCCGCGCTTTTGTTAAAATAGTCCGCCGCAGCCTCGGCGCGGGCCCGGCGCGCGAGTTTCAAGCGTTCGGCGTCCCGCGCGACGATGCGATCGCCTGACGCCGCAAGACGACGCAGTGTATCGCTGAGAACCGACGCGACGGAGGGCGATGCGCCTGCTTCCCCCAATCTGTAAAACACCCAGGAGCCCTCGCGGTATCGCTCAACAAGACCGGCGTCGTTCAAAACCTTGAGGTGCCGACTGACCCGTGGCTGACTTTGACCGAGAATCTGGGTCAACTCGGTTACAGTCAGTTCCCCGTTCGACAACAGCGTCAAAATGCGCAGGCGGGTTTCTTCGCCGGCCGCCCTAAAAACGCCTAAAGTCTGATCCAAATTCATAGCATCTCACCGAGGAAGATGTAGAAACAACGAAGCATATAAAGATATGTTTATATCTAAAAAAGCCACCTTTCAACAGTCCCCTTTTGAAGGACATACCGCCGCGCCCTCAAAAGCACGGAATGCATCTCCTCAAAAGCCTGTGAAGATATGGCCTTGGAGATTGAACGTTTATTTTACATGCCTAATTTAAGTACAAATGCGCGTATCTTGAGGCGCGCATAGCGGGAATAAGGAGAGGGGAGCTTATGATTTGGCGCAACGCTGCACGGAAGCGACTGACGACGATGATTGTTGCCGGCGCCGCGGCGGGCCTTGTCGGCGCCGCACACGCCGCGGATGAACCTTCAGATCCGTTCGAACCCGCCAACAGGGTGTTCTTCGGCTTCAACAATGTCGTTGACAGGGTTGTGCTTAAGCCTGCAGCACGAGCCTACAGGTTTATAACGCCCTCACCCGTACGCACCGGCGTTCGTAATTTTTTGGGAAACCTGGGAACGCCTGTCACTTTGACAAATGACGTCCTGCAAGGCGAATGGGCGCGTGCGGGCACAACTGTTTCGCGCTTCGGCATCAATACGACAATCGGATTTTTCGGCTTCCTCGACCCCGCCGAGCGGATGGGGTATGAGCCGCACTCTGAAGACTTTAATCAAACGCTGGCCACATATGGCGTGCCGGCGGGTCCTTATCTGTACTTGCCCTTTCTTGGCCCGACGACCGCCCGCGGGGTGGTCGGCCGTGGTGTGGACACTGTTTCAGATCCGCTGACATGGCTCAACCATCCGCCAGGCGATACGGTGCGCGGCGTACAAACCGGAACCGGCGTTTTAACAGGCAGAGAAGCCCTTTTGGATCCGCTGGACCAGTTGGAACGTGAATCGATCGACTTTTACGCATCGGTGCGCAGCTTGTATTATCAGACGCTGGAAAGCCAAATTGCAAACGGCGCAAACGATTTCGACAACCTGCCGGACATAGAGTTCGGCGACGATTTTGACGATGAGGACTTCTAGGGCGGACGCCGTTTTTCCGCTCACAGGTTTGGAGACGCCCCATGGCGCATTTTGCACAGATCATCCGTACAATCAGCGTACTTTTCATTATCGCCATCGCATCGCCGGCGGCGGCCGACGAGGGGGCGGAAACGTTCATCCAGTCCCTTTCGAGCGACGCCTTCAACATCATAAACGGCGATGCGCCCGAAGCAGAACGTCGTGAAAATTTGAGGTCGTTTTTATCGTCCAATATAAACTTCAGACGGGTGAGCGGCTTTGCTCTCGGGCAATACGGGCGTCAAATCACACCCGACCAGCGCGAAGAGTTTATCACGCTCTTCACAAGCTATTCCCTTGGCCTCTATGAAGAACAGCTCTTCCGATATGCCGGCCAAACCATGACTGTGACGAAATCCGTCGACAGATCGGCCCGGGACGTCATCGTGTACACCACCGTCTCCAGCAAGGATCCGCAGCTTGACGGCCTTGAGGTGATGTGGCGGGTCGCCAAAGGCAAAAACGGCGGATACTCCGTGTTTGATGTCGGGGCCGAGGGCGTTTGGCTGGTGATCGCGAAACGCGATGAATATACCTCAATCATCGCCAATAATGGCGGCGGCGAACGCGGTATGGCCAAACTGCTGGAAGACTTGCGGGCGCAAGTGGCCGCGCTTTAAAATCCAAAAGCGCGCGCCCTTCCAAAACAGGGTTCGAACCGTTCATTTTATGCTCTATGGGCCAACAGCCTCGGACGGAGAGATGGCTTTCCTGTTTTCGTCCGCAAGCCCCGCAAGCAACGTTGCGCCGCTGTCGGAGACTTTGACGATCGCGAAACGCGCAGCTTGATAAGCGCCGGCGTCGCCTTCCTGAAAGAAGAAACTCTGGGGACAATATCGCATCGATTTATTCGCTGTCTTGACATAGTCGATACGAATTTCATCAGCGGTAAGGCGCGCCCCCTTCTCAGGGATGCGCGAAAAACGCGCGACATTGTTCTCATCAAGCAGAAGAAACACCTCCCCGTCCCGGGGCAATGACGATATCGTTTGTGTGTCTGGATAAATGTCATTGCGAAAACGCAAGATCATATAGTCGCCTTGCATAATGGAACGGGGGTCGACCGGCCCGAGAGGCAAGTAAATTTCGCGTGCGTCGCGAAACCCCGTCTCCAAACGATGGACCGAGGCGTTCGTAAGATAAAGGCCCGCACCAAGCGCGACGGCCACCGCAACGACTTCGACGAATGCGCGGCGCGGCGTTTTAGCGCAAGCACGCGTAGGCCGGTTCGCACGCTTTTCCGTAAACCGCCAGCGCACCAAAAAAGCCGTACACAATGTTAAAACGCCAATCAGGATCAAAATGATCGACTTTGTAAGAAGCGTAAGATCGAGGTCGTAATAATACCGGCCGAGCGCGACCGCTAAAGCAAAAGCGCCGACGCCCGCCAACGCCGGATGGAACGCCGCCATCCCGGTGATCAGGACCACTAACGCCCCGACAGCGTAGTTCGGCAACAATGCCGCAATAAACAAGCTGAGAGCGCCCACCGCGAAGAGCGCGCGCATGGGCGCGCGGCTTCGCAATTGAAATAAGCCATAAGCTATGGCGCAGAAAACAATGAGATCGGCCGCCCCGTGCAAAACCGCACCATCAGACGCATAGCCAACCAGCACGCCGCCATCCGGCAATACAAAAAAAGCAATCAGTGAACCGACTAAAAACGCGGAAGCGGCGGCGCGAAGGGAAGCCGCGCCCGCACTGTGAAAAAAGGCATAGGCCCCGACAAGAGCGAGACACGCCGTCGTAAGCAAAACAAACCTGGCGCCTTCCCCGCGTTGATCCTCGAACACCAAAACAGAGACGCTGAAAACGCCAAATACGGCCAAAGCCGCCAGGAAGGCGAATATCGCATCGCGAAAGCGCCTGTCGACGCCCCAACTGGCGACGGCCAATAAACCCGCCACGATCATACCCGCGAAACCGGCCGTTACCCCTTCGAACTGCGATGACGGGGCCAAAGCCCTTGCAATCAGATACCAAGCGCCGCCCGTCGCAGCCGTTAGTCCGGCTGCCGCAGATGCATTGGAGAAGTGTCTTGAAAAATCCCCGCGCCCCCTGCACAAAACGCCCAGCGCTACGAACGCGGCGCCTAACAGCAGCGCAGTGGTCGCTGCGCCGACTTCTGATAATCGGCCATCGGCCGAAACGGCTAACGTAGCTATAAACGCGATCGCCAAAGCAGCGAGCAAACCGGCGACCCAGCCGCCGATCGCCAGAAAAAGCTCAACGTACCACGGCGTATTTTCCGTTTTCCCGCTCATCCAAAACGTTCCGGGCTTTTTAGAAATCTGCGTAAGATGTGCGCCAGACCCGCCGTCAGACCGAGAATCCACATGGCGCTGAGCAACAAACGGCCGGCCACGTCAACGCTTCCGTCCAAATCAACCGTAAACAAAAACCGCGGCCCTAGAACCCCAAGATATGCGGCGGCGGAAAAAAGCGCCATCGCACACGATGGGGCGTCGGGCCTCCAGCTCCGATAGAGCCATACAAACAAACAAACGGCGCAAAACAGCGCCAGAGTGGCGTAAAAGCCGTTGTCAAATAAAGAGCGCGCCAGAATATCGGTCAGGCCGCCGCTGACAGCGGCGACAAGTACGCTGGCCACCAGCAGGCGCCGCACCCATGGCGGCGCGCCTGCGCCAAGGAACTCCCGAAACAATAATGCTACAACGCCCAATACAACGTAAACCGCATAAATCTTCGTTGAGGCGTTCTGCAAATATTGCGCAACTTCTTGGTCGGTATAAAGAAAATAAGCGATCGTTGCGATCGCGAACGAAAAAACGAACTGCGCGTCGTCCCGCGTCGCCGCCGCGATAACGAAGACGAGCGCCGCCCACGTGGCGAACAGACGCCACGGATCGGCGCCGAGTTGATAAACTTGTCCGACCACCGCCATCGAAACGCCGATCATGGCCGATGCGACAATGCCGGCGATGCGTGCGACATGCCTTTTGCCGGGAAATGCAACCCAAACCAAAAAGGCCGCAACGAGAACGCATTGCGGTAACGCGATCTTGGCCACGTCGGGCAAATCGCGCCAATTATATGCAAAAAAGAAAATGATCCCGGCGATGACCTGCGCCGCCCCAAAACCAAGGGCTAACGGCCAGCTCCGCTGCAAAAGTGCGTTTTCAGCTTCCGTTTGTGTCGACACCGCTTTAACGCGCCCCCCCGTGCATAGAGATTGCGAATGTCCCGCGCCGCAAAACCAAATAGCGGCGCTTTATTCAAAATTAACACGGAAATGGCGCGTCCGAAACGCCAGAGGAAACATCGATTTACCGCGTCAACTTCTTGAATTTCAAATTCTTCGGAATCTCAGCTTCAGGCCCCAGGCGGCGACGCTTATCTGCTTCGTAGTCGGCGTAATTGCCTTCGAACCATTCAACATGGCTGTCGCCCTCAAAGGCCAGCATATGGGTGGCGATGCGATCCAGGAACCAGCGATCGTGACTGATAACAACAGCACATCCCGGGAAGTCCTCAAGCGCCGCCTCCAAAGCCGAGAGCGTGTCCACATCAAGATCATTGGTCGGTTCGTCAAGGAGGAGAAGATTCGCCCCCTCCTTCAGCATCTTGGCCAGATGAACGCGATTGCGCTCCCCGCCAGACAGACTGCCGACCTTTTTCTGCTGGTCGCCGCCTTTGAAATTAAACCAGGACACATAAGCCCGCGACGGAACTTCACGTTTACCAAGCTGCACAATGTCGAGCCCGTTTGAGATTTCCTCCCAAACATTTTTGTCATCGGCGAGCGCATCGCGGGACTGGTCCACATAACCGAGGTGAACGGTCTCCCCGACCCGCAGGCTGCCTTCGTCAGGCGTTTCTTGCCCTGTGAGCATGCGGAACAGTGTTGTTTTACCAGCGCCGTTTGGCCCTATGACGCCGACAATACCGCCCGGTGGTAATTTGAAGGACAGGTCATCAATGAGGACCTTGTCCCCAAAGGCTTTGGTGAGCCCCTCCGCTTCAATCACCACGCCGCCCAAACGGTCGCCCGGCGGAATTTGAATCTGCGCCGTGCCCGTTTGCTCTTTGCCAGCCTTGGCGAGAAGATCCTCATAGGCGTTGATCCGCGCCTTGGATTTGGCTTGCCGCGCCTTTGGAGAAGCGCTGATCCATTCCAGTTCACGGGAGAGCGTACGTTGACGCGCCGCCTCTTCGCGCCCTTCCTGCTCCAGACGTTTCTGCTTTTGCTCCAGCCAGGAGGAATAATTGCCTTCATACGGAATACCGCGACCACGATCGAGCTCCAAGATCCAGCCCGTGACATTATCGAGGAAGTAACGATCGTGGGTCACCAGCACCACCGCGCCCGGGAAATCGCGCAGATAATGCTCTAACCAGGCGACGCTTTCCGCATCAAGATGGTTTGTGGGTTCGTCGAGCAATAACAGATCAGGCTTTGACAACAACAATCGCGCCAGAGCCACCCGCCGTTTCTCCCCGCCGGAAAGCTTCGTGACGTCTGCGTCCCCCGGCGGACAGCGCAAGGCGCCCATGGCCATTTCCACCTTGCTGTCGATATCCCACGCGTCGAGGGCGTCGATCTCCTCCTGCAACGCCGACATTTTCTCCATCAGCTCGTCTGTGTAATCCTCCGCAAGCTGCAGGGAGACGGCGTTGAACTCGTCGATCTTTGCTTTGATTTCGCCGACGCCCTCCATAACATTTCCGAATACGTCCTTTTCGGCGTTCAATTGGGGCTCCTGCGCGAGATAGCCCACCTTGGCGCCGTCCGCGACATTCGCCTCCCCGTTAAACTCGTTATCGACGCCCGCCATAATGCGCAAAAGCGTCGACTTACCTGCGCCGTTGACGCCGACAACGCCGATTTTGGCGTCCGGAAAGAATTGCAGGTGAACGTTTTCGAGGATCTTCTTGCCGCCCGTATAAGTTTTGGACAGCCCTTGCATGGTGAAAATATATTGGTAAGCGGCCATAGATGCTCCGGAGGGTTGGCGCGTGGGTCAAGGCGGAAATGGGAGATACCGGCGAAAGCGAATGTTGTAACTGTCGCCGCTCAATGGCGCAATCGGAGCGCAAAACGCCCCGCCGGTGCCAAAATTTACCCCCCGACACAGCAGATATTTGCTATGACATAGGGTATGGGGACGCAGGTGCGGCTGATCGAGGGGCATTATGAGCTACGTTCAACAGACGCTGGGTAAAAATGAGACGATCATTTACCGAGCCCGATTTAACTGGACTTACGATATCGGCGCATGGTTCTGGCTGCTTCTGGGCGCCGTCCCGTTGCTTCTCGTCGCCGCGCTCAGCCTTGAAAACCCTCCCGAACACATAAACGAACTGGCCCCGCTTCTTTTCATGTGCGCAGCGCCGCTCGTGATTGGCTTTGGGATTTGGCTCGCCCTGATGGTGCGCAAATGGACCACGGAGATTGTGGTGACGAGCTTGCGGTTTGTGATGAAGACCGGCCTCATCTCCCGGAAAACGGAGGAAGTGAACCTCAACAAGATTGAAGAGGTGAATCTGGAGCAATCGTTCTGGGGGCGTGTGTTCGGTTACGGCAATCTCACCATTCGCGGCACGGGTGTCGGCGTTTTCAAACTGCCCGCCCTTGACGATCCCATAAAGCTGAGGCGAAAGCTTCAGGACAGCAAGGCGAATTTGCAAAACAGTTCTTAAGCGCCTCAGTATCTGCGCGCCAAAATGTCGCTTTAAAACTCCATGTGTTGCGATATGCGCGCTTGCGCCCACGTATATGCGCAAGTAGCGTCTTTAGTAACTGAAATCAGAGAACCAGCTGCCTATCGATGCTTTGCGTAAACGACAGTGCGGATTGCGAACCGAAGATTGTGTCTATTCCTTCACGGGATCAGCTGCGCTGTCTCAATTGCCCTGCACGACATGCAAACATCTGCAAAGATCTAAAGCCCGACGAGCTGAACGATTTTTTGTCTGCGTCCACGCGCATGACCGCAAACGCCGGCGATGCGGTGTTCTGTGAAGGAGACGTGGCCAAAAACGTCTATAATATTTCCGACGGCGTCATGATGATGTCCCGGGTGGGGCTTGACGGTCGCCGCCAGGTTCTCGCCTTTTTGTTTACGGGCGATTTCGTCGGCGCCAGCCCGGGGGAGACCTACAGTTACTCCCTGGACGCCGTCACCGATGCAAATGTGTGTCGGTTCGAGCGCTCGAATTTTGAAAAACTTCTCGAACGGCATCAAGATGTCGATCGACGCTATCGCACCATGACGGCGGGGATGCTGGAGTCGAGCTATGAGCTCGCTTACACCCTCGGGCAACGCAACGCCGTTGAACGGATCTCTGCATTTCTCCTCTATTTGCGGCAAAAAGAGCACCAGGCGAATCAGTGGCATAACCGCCAGAACGCCTGCGCCGAGGACGGTCGGGAGCGCATTCAGGTGCCCATGACCCGGACCGACATCGCCGATTTCCTGGGGCTCACCATAGAAACCGTGAGCCGGGCGATCAAAAAGCTGAAAGACAAAAGCTTGATCCGCACCGCCGGCGCCCACGACATCGACATACTTGACATAACCGGCCTTAGGGAAATCGCCGAAACCACTGCTCTTTAAACCAAAGGTGGAGCTGTGTCCGCCGCTTGCAGAGCTGTCCCGGACAGGCGATCCTCTCCATTAAATAGTTTTATGAGGAGACGCGCGATATGACGGAGCATATCCAGAAACTTGTGGACGGCGGCGTTATGCGCCTCGCCTTTAATCGTCCCGATAAGAAAAACGCCATCACGAGAGACATGTATTCGGCCCTTGCAGATGGCCTGGCGGAAGCCGACGCGACGCCGTCCGTCAGGGTTGTCGTCCTCGCCGCCGAAGGTGATATCTTCACCGCCGGCAACGACATGCTGGATTTCATGGAGCACCCGCCCCATGCGGAAAAAGACCCGCGTCAGGCGCCGGTGTTCCGGTTCTTAAAAGCCATCGCCACGGCGCAAAAACCTCTCATCGCCTCCGTGAACGGCGCGGCCATCGGCGTCGGGATGACGATGCTGCTCCACTGCGACATGGTGATCGCCGTCGAAGACGCAGTGTTGCAAACGCCGTTTGTGAATTTGGCCCTGGTGCCGGAAGCCGCCTCATCTCTTATCTTGCCGCGCCTTGTCGGCCACCAGCTCGCCTCTGAAATTCTCCTCACCGGGGCGAAAATACCAGCAAAGCGGGCCTACGATACGGGCCTTGTCAACGCCGTTGTCGCCGCCGACCGGCTTGAGGCCGAAACCATGGAGCGGGCACGGTCCCTCGCCGCCCTTCCTCCAGTGGCCGTGCGACAATCCAAGCAGCTCATCCGCGGCGATACCGCTGAGATTCTGCAGCGCATCGAAGAAGAAGGCGCAGTCTTTTCAGAACGTCTGCAATCTGAAGAATTCAAGGAAGCCGCAACGGCGTTCATGGAACGCCGGGCGCCGGATTTTTCAAAATTCGGCTAGAGCGTGTCGCGCATAACGTGGGCCAGACGAAAGCCGTCTCACGCGCTCAAACAAATATTTTAGAGCCGTTTGCGTCCAAAGCGTAGGATTGCAAAACGTAAAGGCCTGTGGCGCTTTTAATAGGCTCTGCGCCAGGCCGGTTAAAGGGGTTTCGTCTTGTCGATCGTGGTGCGAATGACCGGCGGCGCCTTATCGCGAATGTTGACAAGGGATGTGTCGAGACGCGGATAGCGTGTGCGCAAATTCCGGATGACGCCTTGAAAGGCCGGAACGTAGGGCGCCATGAGCGCCAGACCGATGGTGAGAAACAGAAGGCCAAGGGGAATAGGCAGAGGCAGCATCACCATGCCCGCCGCAATGAACGTTCCACCCAAAAGCTGATGCCACAATGCGAGCATCTTCCGTCCGTCTTCTCCCTTAAACCCCCACATGAGCGCGATTCCGCGTCCTGTGAGCTCATAACATAGGCCTTTTCATCTCAGCGTAAAGTCTTATGCGAAAGATTGCGTTAACAGTTTCGCGAGAATGCAATCTATTGGCGTGAGGCCGACGACAGAGCTTTCGCAACAGTGGCGCAGCGCGCAGATTGCGTTACGTTCTGCCGTTAAAATGTCTCATCAAACACGAAAGCTTCCCGGCCATGACCTACCGCTCCCTGCGCGACTTCCTTGAGATTCTCGAAGCCGAAGGCGAACTTGTCCGCGTGTCGGAGCCGGTCTCGACGGTCCTGGAAATGACCGAGATCCAAACCCGGCTTCTCGCCAAAGGCGGGCCGGCGGTGCTGTTCGAAAAGCCCGTAAAGGCCGACGGGACGCCCTCGGACATTCCCGTGCTCGTGAACCTGTTCGGCACGGTGAAGCGCGTCGCCATGGGCGTCACCATGGGCGGCGTGGAACGGCGCGACGGCAAGGCCCTGCGCGAAGTGGGGGAGACCCTCGCCTTCCTCCGCCAGCCGGAGCCGCCACGGGGCCTGAAAGACGCCGTGGAGCTGTTGCCGCTCGCCAAAACCGTCCTCTCCATGAAGCCGGGGACGAAAGCCTTTGGGACCGCGCCGTGTCAGGAAGTGGTGCTGGAGGGGGACGACATCGACCTCGCCAACCTGCCGGTGCAGACCTGCTGGCCAGGGGAGCCGGCGCCGCTGATCACCTGGCCGCTGATCGTCACCAAGGGCCCGTCCGACAAGCGCGAGGATGATTTCAACCTCGGCATCTATCGCATGCAGGTTTTGGAGAAAAACAAAACCATCATGCGCTGGCTGAAGCACCGCGGCGGGGCCCAGCACCACCAGCGCTGGGGCAAGGAGAAAACGGAGCCCCTGCCCGCCGCCGCCGTACTCGGCGCCGACCCCGGCACCATCCTCGCCGCCGTGACGCCCGTGCCCGACACATTGTCAGAGTACCAATTCGCCGGCCTCATGCGCGGCAAGAAAGCGGAGCTGGTCGATTGCAAAACCGTGCCCTTGAAAGTCCCGGCGGAGGCGGAGATCGTGCTGGAGGGCCATGTCTCCCTCGACGAGTACGCCGACGAAGGGCCGTATGGGGACCATACCGGCTATTACAATTCCGTCGAACGCTTCCCGGTCTTCACCGTCACCGCCGTCACCATGCGGCGGGAGCCGATTTACCTGTCCACCTTCACCGGCCGCCCGCCGGACGAACCCTCCGTCCTCGGAGAGGCCTTGAACGAAGTGTTCATCCCCCTCCTCCGCCAGCAATTCCCGGAAATCGTCGACTTCTGGCTGCCGCCGGAGGGCTGCTCCTACCGCATCGCCGTCATCTCCATGAAAAAGGCCTATCCCGGCCACGCCAAGCGCGTGATGATGGGGGCATGGTCTTACCTGCGCCAGTTCATGTACACAAAATGGGTGATCGTCGTCGACGACGACATCAACGCCCGCGACTGGAAAGACGTCATGTGGGCCGTCAGTACCAAGATGGATCCGGCTAGGGACATCACCGTGATTGAGAACACGCCGATCGACTATTTGGATTTCGCAAGCCCCGAAAGCGGGTTGGGGTCAAAGATCGGCCTCGACGCCACAGACAAATGGGAACCCGAAACCAAACGCGAATGGGGCGAGGTTCTGGAGATGTCAGAGGATGTGAAACGCCGTGTGGATGAAATGTGGGCGCGGTTGGGGTTGTGAGGCGGGGTTCATCCCGCCGAAGAATGAAGCAGTGTCGGATATAAATGGCGGGGTAAACCCCGCCCTACACAGCAGGCGCTACTTGCTCGACCAAAGGTCAACATGATTTTTAATACGCGGTTTTCCAATGGCTACTCAAATGTCAATCTTAGATGATACGATTTTTCACTCATCCCATGCTTGCTCGTGATAAGCGATTGCCCCTTCGAGTGAATGCGACCAGTGCTGCGGCTCCGGATCATTTCGATCAAACTCAATCAAGGCTTCAAAAAAGTATCTAGCTTGATCTGTGCTGTTTGAACCAGCCGCATCGACAAAATCTACGGTTAAAACAAGATACTCTGCAGTGGGAATATACTGGATACAATTATAACGACGCATTTGGTCTGATGAATAAGGCCGCCAAACCTCAATCTTACGATATAGAGGCCCAGCAACTTTTGCAGTGTATTCACCCTCAAGAAAAGAATATTGGAGCGATTTCGCGTCAACTGTTTCAGCGCCCATGTGACGCAAAAACGCACTCTTCAGTTTGTTCTTATGATTACCCCAACTTTTTCTATCAGTATTTGGGTTCAAATTGTCTGCCAAGAAAACCCACTCGGCAAATTGATCTGCAGATACGACCCCAGTGGACGGTATAAAGCTTGTGACATGCAACGGACTGCCGCGTTTGATACATCCGCAAAAGCCCATACCGACGCAAATCTCATGCATGAGCGCGTCAAAATCCGGTTTGGTTGACATGTAATTTCGGTCTCTTGCAGACCGTAAGAGTTACGTCGCTAATTTCCTTAATTTGCTTCAGAAAATAACGTTGGTCAAGCGCCTTAAGTATCTATGATATTTCTATTAGCAACACCTCCGGCGTAGGGTGGGGTTCACCCCGCCGAAGAGCAAAACGATGACGAATATAAATGGCGGGGCAAACTCCGCCATTTATATTTTGTACAAAAGTTTTACTTATATAATTTTCTTCTCTGAGCAATAGTAAGCACGAGTAAGCCAGTAAGTAAAAACACGATCGTACTAGCGTTACTCACTTTCTGAGGTTCCGTGTTTGTAGGTTGTGTGAATACAGCAAAAGTAAAACGAGTATTTATCGATGGTGCTGTCGTCGCACTCAGAATTCGACCGGCAAATTTATTTCCATTTTGAAATCTTACCACAGAATCAACGCCAAATGAGGAATTCGAAAAGTTATCAACTTCCGATGAGATAACACCTCCAGTAACATTGGGGAATTGAAACGGAATGAGTACTGTACATACAACAAGACTTTCACATCCTACAGTCAAGTTTGGCGATGTATCAAATGCACCCTGCATCGTGTCAAGAAAAACCTGATCTAACAACGCCTGCCCAGCTGCTTGTGAGTTTTCCAAACCAACAAAAACGAACTTTGACGGATCACAGCCATCGAATAGCTCATTACAAGAGCGATCATCAAAAGTAACATTGTACAGGTTACCTAGCACATTAACGTTATTCGCACCCACAAGCTCACCCTGTTGGTTCACCACAAGGAATGCAGCATTTGCTGCAGAATGAAAGCTAACCATAACAACAATTATGGCGATCACCTTCGCCATGTAAGAACGCATCATTTTAAGCCTCTTAAACTAAACAATATGAGGGCATCTAAATGTACCCCCTATCAGCATAATACAAATGGATGCATGCCTGTAAAGATCACAATATTACAGGTATTTTAAGTGAGTTTTATAAAAACATAACAACTAATCGTTGTGTATTGCGCTTATATATCCAGCGAAAGCTAGCTATTTTTGCAGCACATACACAACCCATAGCAATACCTACGGCGTAGGACAGGGTTCACCCCGCCATGTTTGTGAAGCACATACCCCATAGTGCGTGCACCCTATTTTTTGGTGGGGTGAACACCACCCTACAGGGCTTGCAAAATGGGGCGGCTTTGGCGTTTGATTTTGCTGGTCTGTGAGCGGCGTCCATGGTTCAATCTTTTTAATGCCGAACTATCGACGGATATATGCCGATGGGGGAACATATTTTCTAACGCTGTGTTTGAAGGATCGGCGGAGCGATCTGTTGGTGCGCCACATCGCGGCGCTTCGCGCGGCATGGCGGGACGCGAAAACCGCGCGCCCCTTTGAAACAATCGCCGCCGTCGTGTTGCCGGATCATCTGCACGTCCTCTGGCGCTTGCCGGATGAGGATCACGACTTCCCCCTCCGCGCGGCGCATCTGAAAGCCGGCTTTACGCGCCGCTTGCCCGCCCACCACAAAACCGATGGCCGCAAGGGCGAACGGGGCGTTTGGCAATCCCGGTATTGGGAGCATTGCATTGGCGATGATGCGGATTTAATACGCCACATCAATTACATTCATTGGAACCCGGTAAGGCACGGGCTTGTAACGATCCCGGATGATTGGCCGCATTCCACATGGGCGAAATGGAAAAAAGACGACGGACGCCCGATTACCGTTCCGCCTGAGAATTGGGCGCCGCTGCACCTTGGGGAGCGCGCGTGATTGGCAGGGTGAACCCCGCCCTACGTGCCGGCCATAACGCAGCCCCCTTTTTTCTCATTTCGGTCGCATTTCGGCGCTATTGGCGCCATCATCGCCCCTCAATCTTTCAGCATTCGAACGCTGATCCAAAGAGGGGGAGATTATGAGACATCACGCAACCAGGCGCCTCATCTGCAAAATACAGGCGTTCAGCCGCCATCTCGCGGCAGGCGCCAGCGCCGCCATTGCGGCGGCGGCGGTCATCGCACCGGCAGCCGCAGCGCCGGAGCCGCCAGACGACTTTTACCCCATGGTCTGCCGCGCCGGGCCCGACATGCAGTTCATTCTGACGCCACAGAAAAATTACTTCGGCCTCAGCATCTCATTCCGAAAAGCGCAGCGCGGCTTTGAGGTCGACCCCGCCGGCCTCGCCCCCGGTCAATGCGCCTGGCTTGACCGCGGCATTTCCCGCGACGAGCCAGAAATCGCCGATTTCCTCATCGTCAATCCCCCCCGCACCGGCAACACGGCGGCGGACAGAGATATTTTTAATCCAGGCGCCATCGGTATAAAAGATCGCGTTCGGGCGCCGATCGCTATCTCCCTTACAAAGTTGGAGGATGGGACGCGAGTGCGTATTCTGGAGCCCGATCGCGCTTCAACCCGTCCGTATAGGCTCGTTCAGGATATTGATTTCATGGATGGATCGCTGTTCACTGTGATGGCGAAACGCAGACCGCCCTCCGCGGGGTCCAGCATGTTCAATCTCGCGCCGAGCTTTATGATCTGGAGCATTCAAAACGGCGGCGTCACAAGCGACGGCGCTGTCCTGCAAATCAACGACCGCGGACAAATTGTCGTGGAGCAATCCTCTCGCTCCAATCGCCCGGGCCTCCAGGTCGATGAGGATGGGCGCGTCATCACGCAATCGCAACCTAACGCCAATCGCTGATATCCTCTCAGCGGCTGTGCAAAAAGACGGGGGTAAGGCAAGCGCCCTAAACGCGCCTTACCCCCCCGCTGATGATTGCAGAAACGGCGTATGGGAAAAATACGCCTTGTAATACTCCAGCACCGAAGCGGGCATATCGATTTCGTAAAGCGCGCCGGAGAAGGCCGAGAGGATAAGCGCCGTCACCACAACGGCGAGGCTCCATAAAAAGGCCAGAAACCGGCCGGGCATCGTTTTCCAGGCAAGCGCCCAGACTGCGATCATGTGCGCGAAAAACGAAAACACGCCGAGGCCGTAAAAGCCGATCGCCGCATATCTTAACGGCTCGACCGCGAACGCCCCCGCCGCCCAGTAAAAATCCGTCGGCATGTGGTCCACATGGCGGGCGTACATCACGCTTGCCACATGGAGCGTCATAAACGCCAGCAGATAAAGCCCGCTGAGGTTGCGCACCAGCCGCCATACAGGCTTCACGAACAGCCTCAGCTCTGCATAACCGGAGATGATTTGAACGATCAGGGACGCCAGGAGAACCGTCTCAAACCGCGGATCGAGATAATAACGGCGCAAAACGCCGGCGGCGGCCCCATGGGCCTCCGGCGAGGCGACGGCGAACAGATGCACGCCGAGATGCGCGACGATGAAAAATCCGATCACGACGGAGTTCCATCGGTGGATCAATTCCCAGTTCATCGCCCCCAAGTCCGCTGTCTTCATTAAACCCCGCTGAGAGCATGGCCGCAAATGCGCCGTCTTGCAATGCGCCAACCGGCATGGCGGCGGCGCCGCATTCGGGCCGCTTGACGTCGCCGACACCCCTGCGCACTCTGAGGTCTGTTGCAAAGAAAGGCCCACGTCCCGGTCGAAACGGACGCCGGAACGGATATGAGAACTTTTGAAACTGCGCCGCATCGACGGCGACAGCCATAGCCCAAGCCTGCGTAACGCCGCCGCTCGGGCGCGCCAGGCTGTAAGATGGAAAGGATGCGCTCCATGGTGACATCATATGACGACGCCCTTGCAGCTTATGAAAGCGCGATTGCAAAGACCACCGGCATTGAACGCAAGGGTAAGACCATGCCGTACACGTCGGCGAACGGCCACATGTTCTCCCAACTGAACAAGGATGGGGAGATTGGCGTGCGCCTGCCTGAAGGGTCGTATGAGGCGTTTTTGAAGAAGCACAAAGCCGCCCCCTTTACCTCTTACGGGACGGTGATGAAAGGGTATGTGCGCGTGCCCGATAAAATCACGAAGAACGCTGCGGCCCTCGCCGCCCTTCTGGAAGAAGGGCGCGACTATGTGATGTCGCTGAAGCCGAAAAAATGATCCAGAGCGCGTTCACAAAAGCGGGAACCGGTTTTCATGATAAAATGTGCGTCAAAACAAAAATTGAAGCGCGCCTTAAACCGCCAACACCTGAAGAGCTTCGACCAGGGCGTCAATTTCATCCGCTGACGTATAATAGTGGGGCGAGACGCGCAGGGCCCACCCCTTTTCCCGCAAAGCCGGGATGAGGGGCGCATTGTCCGGCGACATCAGTTGCACGTTGATGCGGCGCGCGGCGAGGGCCGCGCGCAGAGCCGCGCCGTCCTTGCCGTTCACATGAAACGGAACAATGGCGCCCGGCCCGGCCCCCATCAGGTCGAGGCCATCTATGGCGCAAAGGCGTTCGCGAACCGCAGCCGCCCGGGAGAGGACTTCCGCCTCTATCCGCTCCGTCCCCAACCGGAGCGCATAGGCCGCCGCCGCGCCCGCGCCGAGGAGCCCCGCGTAGGAGGTCTCGAACCACTCGAAGCGCACGGCGTCCGCCACCGGTTCGTAGGCGCCGGCCTCAACCAGACGTCCGGAATGCAAATCCGCAAACAGAGGTTTGAGGCCGGCGCCGAGGGCGGCATCGGACACGTATAAAACACCCATGCCCCGGGGGCCGCGCAAAAACTTCCGGAAGGACATCGTCAGAAAATCGCATCCAATGGCCGGCGCGTTAAGGGCGAGCTGTCCCGCGCTCTGGCACGCATCGACAATGTAAAGTGCGCCGGCGTCCCGGGCGATGAGGCCGATTTCCCCAACCGGCTGAACGAGACCCGAATGCGTGGGCATGTGGGTGGCGGCCACAAGGCGCGGGCGCCGCGTTTTGACGAGCGCCTCCAACGCGTCGACATCGACGCCGCCCCCCGGCAGGTCCGGCGCGTAGACGGTTTCAACGCCGAACCGTTCGGCGAGGCCGACAAAAGCGATCTGGTTCGACACATAATCCGCCAGCGTCGTTACGATCACGTCGCCAGCCTCAAACGCGATAGCGGACAGGGCGCGGGCGTATCCGTCCGTGGAGCTTGCGGTAAAGGCGATATTGCGCGGGTCCGCCCCTATGAGTTGAGCTGCATGGACGCGCGCCGCGTCAATGTCGCCCGCGCGGGCGCGCATCGCCTCATACCCGCCGATCTCCCCCTCCAACTGCAGATAGTCTTTAACGGCGTCAAGGACAGGCGTCGGCGGCAACGCCGCGCCGGCGTTGTTGAAGTGCGC